>JBJTGN010000464.1:0-4148 GCA_046093905.1 Actinomycetota bacterium | reverse complement strand
GAACGAACGCATCGAGACGTTTCCGAGTTTGGCCTTCGTTTGCCCTTCGAACTGCGGTTCGCTCAACTTCACCGAGACGATCGCTGTGATTCCTTCACGGATGTCTTAGCCGAGGAGGTTTTGGTCCTTTTCCTTCAACAGGTTGCGGCTCTTCGCATACTTGTTGACGACACTCGTCAAGGCCGTCTTGAAGCCTTCGACGTGCATGCCGCCTTCGATCGTGCTGATGCCGTTTGCATATCCGTGGATGCCTTCGTGATAACCGGTGTTCCACTGGATTGCGATGTCGAGCATCTGCCCTTCGTCTTCGTCTTCGTAATGAGCAACCTTCGTGAACAGCGCTTCCTTCGATTGATTGAGGTGCTTGACGAAGTCGACGATGCCGCCCTTGTACTGGAAGGTGACTTCCTGCTCTCGCCCGGCGCGCTCGTCCTTGAACACGATTTCGAGACTGCGATTCAGGAACGCCATCGTCTGCAGGCGCTCGAGAACAGTACGCGCCACGAACTCGACGCCTTCCGACGCGAAGATCGTCGGGTCCGGCCAGAACGTGACAGTGGTTCCGGTCTGACGTCCGCGGCCGGGAGTTTTGCCGGTGACGCCGAGTTTGCCCTTCGGACGGCCACCGTCGACGAATTCCATTTCGTACCGATTGCCATCGCGATCGATTTCGAGCTTCACGCGCCGTGACAGAGCATTCACAACGGACACGCCGACGCCGTGCAAACCGCCCGACACCTTGTATCCCTCACCGCCGAATTTTCCGCCGGCGTGCAACACGGTGAGTACGACCTCGGCAGCGCTCTTTCCCTTGTGCGGACCCGATGGATACGGATCGACGGGAATGCCGCGACCGTTGTCGTCGACTCGACATCCGCCGTCTTCGAGTAAGGAGACTCCGATACGAGTGCAGTGACCTGCCATGGCCTCGTCGACGGAGTTGTCGACAACTTCCCAGATCAGGTGGTGCAGACCGGCCAGGCCGGTCGAGCCGATGTACATGCCGGGGCGTTTACGAACCGGGTCCAGACCTTCGAGAACTTGGATGTCCTTCGCGCCGTACTCGGTGGTCACAGCAGTCGATGACGAGGTTCGCGGGGCGGAAGCGCTGGGGGCTGGCTTCACCGACGCCGGCTTCGGGGTCACGATCTTCTTCGGCGGAGCCGCCTTCGCGCTCGTCGCAGTCTTCTGTCCCGCAACCGCCTTCGAGGCGGTCTTGGACGCGCCTTTCGAGCTGCTCTTGCCCGCGGTTTTCGCGACGGTTTTCGCCGCCTTCTTGGCCACGACTTTCGTCGGTTTCGACTTCGCAGTTGCTTTACTCGGCACGTTGTCCTCAGGGGTCAATGAACGACGTGAAACGACATCGATCGAATTGGGGTCGGATGAAGTGTGGGGCGGACCCTCACAGCGGGGGCGACATTAGTGGTGTTCACACGGGTCGGCACAACCCGAGAATACTCTCCGGTCGAACCTGACTGCGGGCACTCGAGTGGTCATCGGACAAGTCTCCAAGGAATGTGTCCGAGAACCGCATCGACTACTTCGATGAATCGTCAACGGCGGCGGCGAACACGCACCGACAGTGTCTGCACACTCATGTCCCCCGAATCACGCAGGCGGCTGAGGAGATCCTCTTCGAGGAACTTGATCTGAGTGGCCCACGCCGGATCGTCCACCTCGACGATCAGAGTGCCTCGATCCAGTTTCAGCGGGCGTACATGGGCAGCCACCCCCTCACCCACGAGGTCGGTCCAACGGCTGAACACGGTCACCGTGGTTCGGCGTTCCCCTCCTCGCAGAGATCGCAACAACCTCTCGATTCCATCGGAAATCGGGCGCGGATCGGAATCAGCCGTCATCTCTCGAATCTTCTCTGGTTTCGGACTGTTCCTGGCCGACGGTCGAACCTTTTTCGATGGTGATCACCGAATCCGGGCGGGCGGACCCGGGAAGTTCGCTCGCTGTGGTGAGCACGACCTGCCCCGTCGGCAGAGCGCCGAGAAGAGCAGCACATCTGTGAGGGTCGAGTTCGGACAAGACGTCGTCGAGGACGAGACGCGGGGTCATGCCGACTCTGTCGGTGATCAGCCGATGGGCGGCGAGGCGAAGGGACAATGCGAGGCAGCGCATTTCGCCCTGACTCGCGTGGGTTCTCGCCGGCAGCGAACCGATGAAGAAATCGATGTCGTCGCGATGTGGTCCGACTGTTGACACCCCGCGCCGAACGTCATCGGTTCGCGATGCCTTGAGAGCTGCCGCCAATCCGGTGCGTCTCCAGACAGGTTCGTACTCGAGGGCGATCGCCGTTCGCTCACCCGCGAGTTGTTGATAAGCCTCTTCGACCACCGGTTGCAGTTGGGCGATCGCTGTGGCTCGTTCCTGCCCGAGTTCACTTCCGAATGCAGCAAGTTTCTCGTCCCACACATCGAGAGTGAAGCCGATCTCATCGGTGAGCCGCCCGTTCGCCTGGCGTAGCAAAGTGTTCCGCTGGCGCAACACCCTGTCGAGTTCGAGGCGAAGTGCGTCGTTCTTGGACGCCAGATCGACCAGAACGTCATCGATGAACCGACGCCGTTCCGAAGGGGCCCCTTTAACGAGTTCCAGATCATCGGGCGAGAACACCGTCACCCGAAGGACACCGAGTAAGTCACGAGTGCGTGGCAGCCGCTGCTTGTTCACGAGCACCGACGTTCGTCCCTGACGCGGAATGTGCACCTCGATCAGGACCTCACGGCCATCCTCGTGTCGGATGACTGCTCGGATGAACGCGGAGTCTGCCCCTTCTCGCACGAGAGCCACCGTTGGCGCTTGACGGAAACTGTCGAGGGTCGCGAGAAACGACATCGCCTCGGCCAGATTGGTCTTGCCTTGTGCATTGCGACCGATGACGGCGGTGACCCCAGGAGACAGGGAGAAGACTGCTTTCGAATAGTTGCGGAAGTCGACGAGCTCGAGGCGTTCTACGAACATCTCGACACGGTCATGACTTCAACGGCATCAACAGATACGTGAATGCGTCGGATCCTTCGCCGCGGATGACCGCCAACTTCCCGGGTTCGCTCGTCTGGATGACGACGTCGTCACTTGCGGCGGCATCGAGGCCAGAAGAGAGCAGTTCGTTGTTGAAGCGAATCTCAATGTCGTTGCCGGACACGACCCCTTCGATCTGTTCGACTGCCTCACCGCTGTCGGGCGTGACCATCCGCAATGTGATGCCGTCACCGGTGATCTCGAGGCGCAGCGGGGTGCCGATCGGATCGCGGGCTACGAGCTTCACGCGTCGGATCGCTTCGAGAATCGCGTCCTTGTTGACCGTCAAGGTGTTCGGAAGACTGGCTGGAATCAGTCGTTGATAGTCGGCAAATGCACCGACCAGCAGCCGGGTGACCAATCGAATCGGACCCACTTCGAAGGTTGCGTCATTGTCGGTCAACGAGATCGACACATTTTCGGCTGACCCAAGAAGCTTTTGCAGTTCGCCGAGAGCTCGAGCAGGAATCACCACTTGGGCCCCGTCGGCGACAACCGAAGCATCGATGTCTCGAATGGCCATGCGGTACGAGTCGGTCGCGACGAGGCGCAACTTGCCGTCGACGCCTGTCAGGAGAACTCCCGTGTAGACACCCCGAGCCTCGTCGGTACTCGCAGCACGCACCACCTGGCGCAAGGCCTCGGCTAGATCCTTCGACGGCATCGGCGCGCCTTCGCCGACGGTTCCGGTCCATTTCGGGAAGTCGCCCTCGACCCCGAGTGGCACCGTGAACTTCACCTTGTCCGCTGAGATCTCCACCTTCTCGGAGCCTGCGGTGAACGAGACTCGGCCGGGAGTCAAGGATCTCACGACGTCGCTCGCGAGTTTGGCAGGAACGAGGACGACGCCGTCCTTCGAACCCCCCACCTCGATGGCCACGTCGATGGTCAGGTCGCCGTCGGTACCCGTGATCCGCAAGGAATTTCCTGCGAGCACCATCCGCACACAGGACAGAGTCGGATTGGTCGCTCGTCCGGTTGCGGCTCTGCTGGCAGCTCCCAAAGCGTCAGCGAGGACCTGTCGTTCACACGTGAACTGCATGGTCGCACTCCCCCATTGTTGTCATCTCCAGATGATGATGAAAGATAGTTCTAGTAATAAGTGCTGTGGATTGTGG
>JBJTGN010000463.1:0-1643 GCA_046093905.1 Actinomycetota bacterium | reverse complement strand
CATGAAGTCGACGTCGACCTCACGGCCGTCCTTGACGGCAGCGGCGCGAACGAGTGTGCGGATACTTTGGGCTGTGCGCCCGCGCCGTCCAATGACTCGCCCAAGATCTCCAGGACCGACCTTGACCTCGAGTCGCAATCGGTTGCGACCGTCGGTTTCACGAACGTCGACGGCCGGGGGATCGTCGACAATCGACTTCACCACATGCTCGAGCACGCTGAGCGCAGTCGGTGCCTCGAGCTGATTCGGATCACTCATGTCGAGAGACCCTTCTACTTCTTGCGAGCAGACGTGAACTGTTCCCAGGCGCCGGAGATCTCGAGCAGCTTCTTCACACGCTCGGTCGGCTGGGCACCCTTCATGAGCCACTGAACAGCCTTGTCATTGTCGATATTGAGACCCGACGGCTCGAGACGAGGGTTGTACTGCCCGATGATCTCGAGAAATGCACCATCCCGGGCGGCGCGGCTGTCACTCGCGATGAGGCGGTAGTGCGGCTGCTTCGTCTTTCCGACTCGGGTGAGGCGCAACTTGACTGACATGGGGTGCTGACTCCTGGTTCTTGGCCCTCACGGAAACGGGCCGAATGGCAAGGTTAACGGTGCAAACAAGGCTTCACCAACGCCACGGCTTCAGCGTGACGAGGGGAATCCAGGAAATCCGTCGGATCCCGGCGCTCCAGGAAGTCCTGGCAGGCCCGAAGCTCCGAGACCGGCGAAAGCCGAGCTCAACTTCTTGCCCTTCTTTCCTCCGCCGAGACCGCCCATCCTCGTCATCATCTTTTGCATTTCTGCGAACTGTTTCACGAGCCGATTGACCTCCGCCACCGAACGACCGCTTCCGGTCGCAATTCGTTGACGGCGACTTCCATTGATGATGTCCGGCTGACGGCGTTCCTCGGGTGTCATCGACCGGATGATCGCCTCCACCGGCTTCAGATCGTCATCGCCGATCTGGGCATTCTTCAACTCCTTGGGCATCCCGGGCAACATGCCCATGAGACCGCCGAGAGGACCCATCTTCTTGAGCGATTGCAGTTGTTCGAGGAAATCGTCGAGCGTGAACTCACCTTCGAGAAGCCGAGCTGCAGCCTTTTCCGCCTGGTCCTTCTCGAAAGCCTTCTCTGCCTGCTCGATGAGTGTGAGCACATCGCCCATTCCGAGAATGCGGCTCGCCATTCGGTCCGGATGGAACTGTTCGAATGCATCGAGCTTCTCGCCAGTACTGGCAAAGGCAATCGGTCGTCCGATGACCTCTTTCACCGAAAGAGCGGCTCCGCCACGTGCGTCGCCATCGAGCTTCGTGAGCACAACTCCGTCGATCGACAGGGTCGAGTGGAATGATTGAGCGACCGTGACCGCATCTTGTCCGGTCATCGCATCCACGACGAGGAAGGTGTAGTTCGGCGACACTTCCTTCGAGATCTTGCGGATCTGCTCCATCATCTCCTGATCGATCGCTAGACGACCGGCAGTGTCGATGATCAGAACGTCCTTACCCAAGCGACGTGCCTCAGCGAGACCTCGGGCAGCAGCCTTGACAGGGTTGCTCGTCTCACTGAAGACCGGAACGTCGATCTGAGCACCGAGAGTCCGCAATTGCTCGACTGCGGCAGGGCGCTGGAGATCGGCCCCGACGAGGAG
>JBJTGN010000462.1:0-10870 GCA_046093905.1 Actinomycetota bacterium | reverse complement strand
CGTCAGTTCAGTCTGGCCACGGTTTCGTTCTCGTGGTCTGCGACAACGCCGGCTTCGCTGTCATCGAGCGCCTGCAGCGCGGTCAGGGCGGCAATTCCTACAACAACATGCTCCGTGACTCCCGTGGGCCGGGGGCCCATGTCCGGGTGGACTTCGCCGCTCACGCGCGCTCTCTAGGTGCTGAAGTATTCACTCCTGCATCCCATGCCGACTTCGTCCGCGATCTCGGCCAGGCGCGCAAGTGCCAAGGAACGGCCGTGATCGTGATTCCTGTGCGGGAGGCTGACTGGACGCCGGGCGGATCCTTCTGGCAGATCGGAGTGCCGGAAGTCAGCACCCTTGACGCCGTGCTCGCTGCACGACACGCCATCGACGCGGGTTTGAAGGACCAGCGTCAAGGCGTGTGAACAGGAAGTCATTGAAGGAGTTGGCATGAACGGATCGGAACGGTCGGCCGAGGCCCTTGCCCTGGTGGTGGAGCGGGAGACAGTCCTTGCCGACTATCCACTCGCCTGTGGGGTCGAGAAGGGCGTAGTGCTCTACGACGCGCAGAAGTGGGCGGGCTGCTCCGGCCATGTGCGCGATGGCCTTCGTGCCGAACTCGCAAGAGTGCTGTCCGACGGCCCTGGCGTCTTTGTGCTCAAGAGGGCCTACCGCGACCTTGACGTCATCAATGAGGCGACCGCCATCTTCGAGTCGATCATCGCCGAGGAGCAGGCTGCAGGTGGCGAGGCTGGGGATCACTTCGGCAAGCCCGGAGCGAATGCCCGAGTCTGGAACGCCCAGCAGAAGCTCGCGCTTCGAGCCCCAGAGGTCTTCGCAGAGTACTTCTCAAACGATGCGTTGGCGGTGGCCAGTGAGGCGTGGCTGGGCCCCGGCTACCAGGTGACGTCGCAGGTGAACCTCGTCTATCCCGGAGGGCAGGCCCAAGAGCCTCATCGGGACTACCACCTCGGATTCATGTCTGACGAGCAAGCGGCCGCGTATCCCATGCATGTGCACGCGATGTCTGCCCTCCTCACTCTCCAGGGAGCGATCGCTCACTGCGACATGCCGGTCGACAGCGGGCCGACCATGCTGCTTCCGCATTCACAGAAGTTCCAGCACGGCTACCTCGCCTACCGGAGGACAGACGTCAAGGAATACTTCGCGGGTCACATGGTGCAGTTGCCGCTCGAGAAGGGCGATGTGATCTTCTTCAGCCCAGCGCTCATCCACGGGGCCGGCACCAATCGCACGAGTGATATCGATCGCATGGCCAACCTGCTCCAGGTGTCATCTGCGTTCGGAAGAGCCCTTGAGGCCCTGGACCGTCTCGCTATGTGCCACGCCGTCTACCCGGTGCTGCTCGCCCACGTCGACGACTGGCCGTCATGGGCCGTCGACAACGTCATCTCGGCTTGTGCGGAGGGATACCCGTTTCCGACCAGCCTCGACAATGACCAGCCAGTCGGAGGTATGGCCCCGGAGAGTCAGGCCGCCATAGTCAGGAAGGCGCTATCGGACCACGCACCTAGTGGGCTTGTGCTCGAGCAGCTCACTGCAGCTGCTCAGCGACAGCTTGCCTAGGAACGGGCCCGGCGGTCAGGCGTTCCGGGATCGAGCCCCGCTCACTCGTGGCATCTCTCGGGCTCGTAGAGCCAGGCAAGACCGGCTCTGTCACCTTCACCGAGTGTTGTGGGCCCGTCCCGAGTTGGGAGCGGATGCATGACTTGCATGGGATCCACGACATGACCGAGGCCCAGCGCGTGGGCGGTCTCATGGAGGGTCAGAGCTCGCAGCGCTCCCATCCCAATGGCATCGGAACCGTCTGCCTTCTGCGTCCCGAGAAAGTCAGAGTTGAGTTGGATCCATCCTCGATACTCACCGGTCTCCGTTGTGTCGAAACCGCCGAACCCTGGATTCCCATGAGGTCCGAGAGGCACCGATGAGTAGGTGAGCTGGGCTTCCTCTTTGCGAAGAGTGCGAATGAAAGCAAGGCCACTGGCCTCTGAAAGCTCATCCAGTGCGAAGGAGATGCTTGACAGGAGCTCGCTGGACGCTTCAGTGCTTGACTCCGAGTCAAGGAACCAGGGGACAGAGCTGCACGGCGTGGGCAGGGTCCTGTCCGCCCCAAGAGGTGCCCATCTCTGTGCGACGAATATGGAAGTCGAGGTCTCCAACCCGTCGGCTGACACCGTGGCGTACCAGTGGCCACCGGAGTGCTCTTTGGCGATCCAGAATTCAAGCACCTCTCCATCATCAACGCTGCTATACGTGAGGACTGCCCGACTGTCGTGCCAGACGCGCACGGTCAGCTTTGCCGATGCAGCACTCGTGACAGTGAGACGGGTTGATCGGGCCTGGAAGTCTGTTGCCCATGGTGCACTCAGTGCATTTGAGGTGATGGTGAACTCGGGTTGCTTTCGGGCCGTGCTGGTATCCGCAATTGCAACAACGATGGCGATTTCTGTGAGAAGGAGGGCCAGAACAACAAGGAATACCACCCGGCGTGGCCGTACAACAATGGGAATGTTCATGCCGCAGATGGGCTACTCGCCGCACTGAAGAGTCACAGCTCAACCTCGGAGACTCGGACCGGTCGGTGCTCACGCGCCGATTTGGTCGCCGCCTCAGCGACCCAAGTAGTCTCCATGGCATCCGACAGGAGGCACGGGGATGGCACTTCCCCTGCGGCCACCTTGCAGAACGTGGCAAGCTCAATGCGGAATGCTTCGGAGAGGCGATCCATGAAGAACGCGTGGGGCGGCCCCAAAGGCCAGGTCACGCCTGAAGTCATTGAACGCAGCGGAAGTCCCTCGTCCAGTCCTGCAGCCACTGCATCATCCGAGCCATGCACCTCCAGACGCACGTCGTAGCCGCGAGCATTTCGTCTTGAATTGGATACCACTCCAATCGTGCCATCAGACATCGCTAGCAGCACAGAGGCGGACGAGTAGTCGCCATTCTGGACATACATATCCGTCGGTTCCCCAGGATCCACCGAGCCCACGGAGAAGACCTCCACCACCTCTTGGCCTGTGACCCACCGAATGGCGTCGAAGTCATGCACTGAGCAATCTCTGAATATTCCGCCAGAGACAGCAAGATAGGTCGCTTGCGGTGGCGCCGGATCGAGTGTTGTGGAACGCACGGTATGGATCCTGCCAAGACCACCTGAGTGCGCCAGTTCTTTCACGGCGACGAAAGCGGGATCGAACCGTCGTGGATACCCAATTTGAACCGGAACGTCGTAGGCCTGAAGTCGGGATCGAACGTCAACAGCCTCCGCAACTGTTCCTGCGATGGGCTTTTCGCAGAATGTCGGGATGCCCCGACTCACTGACGCGATCAGGAGTTCCGCATGGGCATTCGTCGCCGCCGCGATAACGAGTCCATCAAGTTTTGAGTCCAACAAGTGAGCGACACTGCCCACAGCTCGCGCCTTGGGGTGAGCTTCGAGGCTCCGAGCGACTGCACTTCCGACAGGATCGAACAAGACGACGTCATCGACGTCGTCTTGTTCTGCGAGTGTGTCAAGGTGGACGCTCCCGATTCGACCGAGGCCGACGAGTCCAATGCGCATCGCTGTTCCTCTTCTTCTGTGCCTGCACGTCGGCCCATTCGGTCTCCTGGACGTCAATCAGGAGACCTGCTGAATGTACTTCTCCATGGTCTCGCGCTGGTAGATGGCGGTGGCGATGTTGGTCTCGTTCTCGGCGAAGACGGACGAGCACATGACGGTGTCCTCCCGATCGAGGAAGCCGATTCGCTTCAGGCCCGCGAAGAAGCCGTCCCAGTTCACGTCGCCGTCGCCGATCCTCAGGTGCTGGTGGACCCGCACCGCGTTGCCGGGTGGGTTGGTGATGTAGCGCAGACCATGGGAGGCATGGTGGTCCATGGTGTCGGAGACGTGGACGATTCCGATACGCGAGCCGACAGTGTCCATGATCAGGTCAGGGGACTCACCCATGTGGAAGGTGTGAGAGGCGACGTAGACCATGCCGAAGTTCGGTGAATTGATTCCTCTGATCACCCTCCAGGCAGCGAGCCCATTCTCCACGAAGTCGTCCGGATGCGGGTCGATGAAGACGCGGAGGCCCTCCGTCTCGAACAGGGGCACCAGCTCCTCCATTGAGCGGTAGAAGGCGCGCTCTGACTCCTCCGGGCGCTCCGGGCGGCCGTTGAACTCCGTGCCGATCGTGTCCACCCCTAGATCCACCGTGATCTGGATGACCCGCTTCCAGTAGCGGACTGCGGCCTCCCGGGCATCCTCGTCCGGTCCGGACCAACGCAGGACGGGGAGCATCGACGCGATCTGCACCCCGGCCCCATCACAGGCCTTGCGCATCTGCCGGACGAGATCGTCGTCTGCCTTCGGATGATTGAAGAATGGGATGAAGTCCGCATGAGGAGTCATCTGCAGCCAGGAGTAGCCGCATTCAGCCGCAACCCGCGGGAAGTCCAGCAGCGCATGCGACTGATGGAATGGCGTGGGATCCAAAGCCAGGCGCACCATGGTTCGCTCCTAGTTGTAGAGGGCGGGCTTGGCAGCGTAGACGACCTGAACCCGCCGCCCTGATTCCAGTGCTTCGACTCCCGCGGCACAGGCTGCGGCCACGAGGTAGCCATCCCAGGCCGATGGACCATCGATCGTCCCGGCCTTGGCTGCGTTGACCCAGCGCTGCACCTCGTTGTCGAACGCTGAGTGGAACCGGGTCTTGAAGGTGGTGTGTTCGCTGCCGAAGTACTTGCCATCGTGCCAGACTGTGGTGGCAGATGAGCGGCCAATCTCGGCGATGCCGCTTTCGAAGACCGCTTCGGTCTTGACCTGGTAGCCGAAGCGAACGCTCACGTTCATCTCCACGTCGGCGATGACTCCGCTTTCCGTCTCCAGGAAGGCCAAGATCGGGTCATTGAGGTGCTCGAAGTTATTGCTGTTGCGCTTGAGGTGCTTAACCTCAACAGCAACCACGGGGGAGTCCGTGAGAAAGCGCACCGCGTCAAACTCGTGGACCACGCTGTCGTTGATGAGCATGTCATTGGTGTAGCCCTCTGGGACATCTGGGTTTCGGTGAGCACAGCGGAGGGCGAGAAGATCGCCGTAGGCGCGTGAGACGATGATGTCGCGCAGTTCCATGTAGCCGGGGTCGAATCGACGCATGAAGCCAACCTGGATGAGCTTCTCGCCTCCAGCGGTCTCAGCTTCGGTGACGGCAAGGGCCGACTGCGGATCGGGGGTAAGGGGCTTCTCGCAGAGGGTGGGCAGGCCTGCCTCGATCACGGTCATGAGGTCGGGAAAATGGAGCCTTCCGGGGGTTGCGATAAGAACGGCGTCCACCGCATCCGCGGCGATGGCATCGTCGAGTGATCCGAAGACAGAGCAGCCTGAATCGTTCGTTACGAAGCTTTCGGCCTTGGCCTTGTCGACGTCGATGACCGCCGAGACAGAAGCTCCTGCAATGCGTTCGCGGATGCGACTGATGTGGTCTCCTCCCATCAGGCCGGTTCCAACTACTCCGATACGCAGGTCAGACATACAAGATCCCTTCGATTCATTGCTACTGGAAGCGTGCGGCGTAGGTGCACGAGCCGATGTGCTTGCGGGTGCGCTCGGCGATCGGATACGGGAAGTCGACGTCGCACCCGTACATGTCCTGCTCGACGATCGCGAACAACAGCGGATCGATCTCGACAGCCAGTTCCAGGATCGGAGCGAATGGCGGAACACCATTCGGTGGCTCACACATGACTCCCATGGCGACAGCGTCGACGAAGGGCAGGTCGTTCTTCAAAACGTTCGCGAGGATGTCCGGCTCCACCTGCTTCAGGTGCAGGTAGCCGATCCGACTCGGATGCGCCTGCATGAGTCTGACGTTGTCGCCGAGGTAGTAGGCGAAGTGCCCCGTGTCCAGGCAGAGGTTGGTGAACTCGGGGTTCGTCTCCTCGAGGAATCGCTCCACCTCGGTGTAGGTGCCGATGTGAGAGTCCGCATGGGAGTGGAACTGCTGCCTGATGCCGAACTCCTCGAGAAGCGCCCTGCCCAGACGGTCATGCCCAGCCGCGAGCTGCTTCCACTGCTCGTCCGAGAGCGTCCTGTACTCCCGTTGCTCTCCCGTCTTGTCACTGCGCCACAGATCCGGAATGACGATCAGGTGCTCAGCACCCATGGCGCGCGTGAGCGACGCCACCTTGAGGGCCTGATCCCACGCCCGCGTCCACTGATCGTCATCCTTGTGGAACCCGGTGAACACCGTCCCACCCGACAGGCGAAGATCCCGCTTGCCCAGCTCATCCTCCAGCCGAGCTGGATCAGTCGGTAGATACCCGTAGGGTCCCAACTCGATCCAGTGATAGCCCGCGGACTGAACCTCGTCCAGGAAACGCTCCCACGGGACCTGGCGCGGGTCGTCAGGAAACCACACGCCCCACGAATCCGGGGCGGTGCCGACACGGATCTGCGTGTTGGCGTCGGTACGAAGGTGACTGTTCAAGGGATATGGGTCCTTCGGGTGTGATGAGGTGAATGATTCAGTCAGTGGGACGAAGTGACGTCCTTGCCAGCTAGCGCGCTCAGCTCGGCCTCGAGTTCGGCCATGGCCTCCCCACCAGCCATGAGATCGGTGATCTCCTCACGGGTGCGATCGCCCTTGGCAAAGTAGTCGGCTCGTCGACCGTGAATAAGGACGGCGAACTGATCGCCCACGGTCATCGCGTGAGTGACATTGTGGGTCACCAGGACCACTGCGATACCGCGGTTCCTTGCCTCCATAATGATTCGCAGGACATGGGCAGCTTCTTTCACCCCAAGTGCCGCGGTGGGCTCATCGAGGATTAGTAGATTGGCGCCGAAGTACACGGCGCGCGCGATGGCGGAGACCTGTCGTTCCCCACCCGAGAGGCTGCCGACGAGCCGCTCGCCATTGGTGACTCGAGTGATGCCCATGTCCTGCATCTGCTCAACAACAACCCTGTTTGCGTGCTTGCGGTCGAAGCGCTTGAAGGGTCCGAATCCCTTCGTTGGTTCAACGCCCGCGAAGAAGGACCGGCCTAGACTCATCAGTGGAAAGGTTCCGCCGAACTGATGAACCGTTGCAATCCCCAGATCGGAGGCGTCGCGGGGCGACTTGAACGAAACAGCCTCGCCCTCAAATTTCATGGTACCCGAAGTTGGTTGGTGAAAGCCCGCAAGGATCTTGATCAATGTCGACTTGCCGGCTCCGTTATCGCCGAGAAGACACAACACCTTCCCGGGAAAGATGTCAACCGATACATCTCCGAGTGCCTCATACCCGGCGAATGATTTTGAGACGTTCTCCAGACTCATCAGGGGCATAGGACCGTCAGGCATTGTTACCCTCCTTGGAATTCTCGGGTACGTCGGTAACCTGAGCATCGTCTGCTTCTACATTGGTCGGCGTGCTCTTCGTCCGGCCGATAGACATCGCCGCCTTGCGGAATGAGTTGTTTGTGAGAACCGCCACCAGAAGTAGAATGCCGATGATTAGGAGTGACCAGTCACCACCCCAGTCGGTTGAATTCACGCCCGTTGTAACGATGGCGAATGTGATGCAGCCGAAGACGACACCGATGGTCGATCCATAGCCTCCGGTGAGGAGCACACCACCGATGACGACCGCAATGATCGTGTAGAAGACTTTGTCTTGTCCTGCTGATACCTGGGCGCTGCCGTAGAGGGCGACTGAGATCACTCCGAATAGACCGGCTCCGAAACCCGAGCCCATGAAGAGGAGGATGGTGGTGCGGTCGACGGGGATTCCAGCCGCGCGCGCCGACGTCTCGTCTCCGCCGATGGCGAATACCCAGTTCCCGAAGACTGTCTTGTACAGAATCCACGAGACAATCACGGCGACGACGATTGCGACGTAGATGGCGTTCTCATAGGCGAGATAGATGCGTCCCCCAAGGGTGTCCTTGACCCAAGGAGCCACATTGACGGCAACCTGCACATTGTCCACGATCAGCTTGGTGACTCCGAAGATGAGACCACGGATGAAGAAGGCCATGGCGAGGGTCACGATGAAGGATGACACCCTGGTCTTGGTGATGATGAGTCCGTTGAGAAGGCCGAAAGAGACGGCCACGAGGATGCCGGCAGGAAGGCCAATGACATCGGGCAGCCCAAAGTGGCCACAGAGCAATGCATACGTTATTCCCGCGGCGGCAATGTTCGCTCCGACGGAGAGGTCAAGATGGCCGGAAATCATGACGAGGGCGATCGGCAGGGCGACGATGGCAAGTTCCGCCGCGACATTGACCCAGCCCGCTGTGACGAGAACCGTGGTGAAGGTGGGTCGCCCGAACCAGGCGAAGAAGAGGAAGACGATCAATGTGCCCATGAGGGCGGCAAACTCGGGTCGCCGAGTCAATTCCCTGACTCTGTCCATGGTCATTCCCTCGCGTTTCGCTACGTTGTTGGATCAGCCATCCAGGAAGGCCGGGGTGGGCCACTGGATCATGGCCCACCCCGGACACATTGCACCTGCGGTTTAGCGGTAGCCGTCCTTGACACCAGCAAGGACGGCAGCAGCGTTGTCCTTGGTGATCAGTGCCGGACCGGTCAGGATTACGCGACCGGCGGGGAAGATGGAGTACTGCGATCCCATCCACGCCTGCGACACCGCTAGCCACCCTTGGTACCAGCCCTGCTGGTCCACGGCGAAGAGCTGCTCACCTGCTGCAATGCGATTGATGACATTCTCTGAGACGTCCCAGCCACCGGTCTGAGCGCTCGAACCCACGGCCGCGAGGGCCGCGTCCACGGCGTCGGCATCAGCCGAGGCCCCTGTGGCGAAGCCATCGATGGTGGGATCCTTGGCCAGTTCGGCCTGAACGGCGGCCGTGATAGCAGCTGCGTCACCGAATGTCTCCGGTGGAAGCTTGATCTCAGCTGCCTTGGCTCCCTGGCTTGTAGCCCCTTCGATCAGACCGCCGCAGCGCTGTTGCCAGTTGACTGCACCCGGCTGGGTGTTGACGCAGCGGACATTCTTGGAACCGTTCCGAGCGAAGTACTCACCCGCGGCGACTCCGGCGAGGTACTCATCGGTGCCGTAGTAGCCCTCGGCCTTGACGCAGTTCTCGCCCGCCTCGCAGTTGCCGTCAATGTCGGCGAGGTTTGGGAGTCCAGAGTTGTACATGAAGACCTTGACTCCAGCGTCGGTGGCCGCCTTGAGCGCCGGGGCCTGTGCCGCAGCGTCCCAGACGGGGGATGCCAGCACCTGGCAACCCTGGGCAACGGCCTGCTCGGTCAACTTGACCATGTCCGGTCCGATGTTGTCGTAGGTGGGCAGCGGGATCCACTGGTACTCGTTGCCCGCCTGGATGACTGCTTCACTGGCAAGATCTGCGCCATTCTTCAGCACAGCGAAGAAGGCATCCGCCCCTCCGATGGCACAAACCTTCAGAGCCTCCGCAGCGCCGGCGGAACCGGCAGCAGCAGCCTCGTCGGTGGTCTCTTCCGCC
This sequence comes from Actinomycetota bacterium, assembly GCA_046093905.1. Lineage (GTDB taxonomy): Bacteria > Actinomycetota > Acidimicrobiia > Acidimicrobiales > Ilumatobacteraceae > Casp-actino8. The sequence goes on along the minus strand of JBJTGN010000462.1, from coordinate 1,408 downwards.
GTGGTGTCTGTTGCCGCAGCGTCTGTGGCCGCTGAGGCGGTGGCGTCACCGGTGGCCTCCGTGTCGCTCGAACTCGAGCAACCGGTCAGAACGAGTGCGCCGGCAGCGATGGCGGCACCCACTTTGACGATCGTCTTCATTCCGTTACCTTTCTTAGGGTTTCCCGCATTCCGGTCCCGGAACGGGGTCTCGTGAGTGGCGAGGAGAACCCTCACGAAGTCGAGGAGTGTCATCTGAGACCCGCCTTGCGGGCGGCCTCGAGCAGCACGGAACTAGCGAGCTCGAGGCCTTCGATGCGGCCCAAAGCGGTGTCCTCATGCTCGATGTTCACGATCATGTTCGGATCGACGCGATTTAGGGCGAGTAGGAATTGAGCCCAGTAGTCCGCGCCGTGGCCCTTTCCTACCGCGACGAAATCCCACGCAGATGGGTTTGGCCATTCGTTGGCCCACTCGTCCCCACCGAGATTGACGCGATCTTCTGAGTCCGCAAGACGGCGGAAGCTGTTGTCGAGAACGCCATTGATCGCAGCATGGGGATTGATCCGAACATCCTTCGCGGCGGCATGCACCACCACATCGCCGAGAAAGTCCACCACGGCGACGGGGTCCATCTGCTGCCAGAAGAGATGAGACGCATCGAGTTCAACGCCGATGTTCGTCGCGCCGATGCGAGCGCGAAGCTCGAGGATCGATGCTGAGTTGAAGACGATGTTCTGCGGGTGCAACTCCAAGGCGACCTTGACTTCTAGGTCCCGGGCGAGTGCATCAACCTCAGACCAGTAGGCGGTCGCCACCTGCCACTGGTAGTCGAGGACGTCGAGCCCGCCGGAGTTCCATGCGTTGACCACCCAATTGGGGTGAAGGGTGCCGGATTCTCCACCCGGCAGTCCGGACATGGTCACAACACGGTGCTGTCCCAGGCGGTTCGCCAGTTTGACCGAGCGAATGACATCTGCGCCGTGGGCGTCACCGATGACCGGGTTCGGGTGAAGCGGATTGCCATTGCAGTTGAGGCCCAGGATCTCGAGGCCCTCCGCATCGAAGATGGCCAGGTAGTCATCGCGCGCTGCGTCGCTGGTGAGGATCTCCTCCATGTTGGGCACGTGCACGGGGGCGAGAAACCCGCCCGTGTTGACCTCGAGACCGTCGAGGCCCAGGTCCTTGATGACCTTCAGGGCCTCAGGGAGGGAGCGATCGTGGAGGATTGCGTTGTAGACGCCGAGCTTCATGTCAGGGCCCTTTGCTAGTGTCGCGTCACGAACCGTGATGTAGGTCACGTGACTTGGCACGTGCCAAAATGCTCCACCGATGAGGGTTTGTAAAGCAGTTTGTTATAACAAATTGCGCTTCAGGATAACAATTCGATAACGCCGACAGGGGCCTTGGGAGCTTGTAACCCGATCTCA
>JBJTGN010000461.1:0-2588 GCA_046093905.1 Actinomycetota bacterium | reverse complement strand
GTGGGAGGCCTTTAAAGCCCGCAGGTTCGCCACGGCCGGCCCCCAGTTGTGGTCGAGCCTCAATAGCTGCGCTAATTCGTCCATACGGTGGACTCCTCCCCGTGAAACCACACCCTCGTGAGAACGCGAGTTTACCGACCGTGTCTGACAGAGAGACCGAGGCGAGGTTGTGCCCGGGCGAGGCCTCAGACGGGGAAATCCTGCCGTCCAGCCGACAAACTGCGGAACCGTCGTTGGAGACTTGAGGAGTTATCCCCGCTCTCGAGTTCTCGTGGAAGCTCAGCGGGCAGCGGATCACGCACAAACGGACCATGAAGCACGGCAGAGCCGAAGTCCTTGCAAAGGTTGATCCAATTCGAGCTGGTTATCGGTCCGAACTTGCGGGTTCCCACCGCCACGCATGCCGCTCCTTCCGGGGATCCGTGCACGCGAGCAGCGACCACCAAGGCCCCTTCCATGAGAAGATCGCAACTTGCCCGAATCGGGCACCGAGTGCCCGGGCTGCGAAGTCGTCGAGCCCGAACACTGCGCGGCTCTGCTCTTGGTATTTCCCATCGAAACTGCCCCCGATCGCTGGAACTGATTCGATGCAACGGTCTTGAAGCTCCTGATCGAGGACTGCCAACCGCTCGACGCTCTCGTAGCTGTCTGGGTCGGATCCTGGCTGGGTCGCGGAAACGACGTGCAGCGGGCCGAAAGGCGGCTCGACCAATCCCTTGTCGACCACGGGTCGGACGACGCCGGCGAGTTCCGGGGTCGAGATGTATACCTCTGTCGCGAGGTAGTAATTCCAGGGAGTTTTCGCAGTCGCCAGCCGTCTCAGTTCTGATGTTGCGACCCAGGAAAAGTCGCCATGTTTCATCGTGAGCGCTCCCGGTCGGCAAGAGTGGGCGACAGGATTCCAAAGTGCCCGCCTCCCTGAAATCATCGCAGCTCATACCAAATTTTGTCGGTACCTCTGTCTAAAATCCTTGAAGCGACGGTGCACAAGGCAGCCGATGACTGACGCTCGGCTAGAGGGTTGGGTGAACCGGGGTGCCGCCAAACACCGGCGCTCCGATCGACGTGTGAATGATTAGGGGTGGGGAAATGGACATTGTGTATCGGATTGTTGAGGGTACTTACGGGCCGGGAAGCGTCGTGTTCGCCGTGCGCGGCCGAGCTGAGTATGTGGCCCACATCTACAAGGCACTCCAGGAGTCCAAGACGTGGGGCGAGTTTCGGCGCAACCTTCCTGATGGGGAGTGGGAAGACCGTTTCCAGGTCTACTTCGAGGACCGCGAAGAGGAGACTCCCGCCGACGATGAACTGTTCGACGCCGATTCCGCTCCCGGCTACACGGAGGGTGACTACCCGGCGTGGCTGGCTCAAGAGCAGCTCGAATGGTTCCCAAAAGAACTGATCGAAAAGTACGGCGGCGACGTCGACACCTCCGTGTTGAACGGCGAGTTCCTCGATCTTCCCGCAGACAAGGCCCAGCAGATTGCCGAAGACCTGCGAGCCATAGGCCACACGGTGGAGCCGACTGAACTCGAGTTCACGTAACCGGCGCAAGGATCGAGCCAGAAAACCCGGAGCCGAAGCCGCCATGTTCGTTCTCGACGACGTCGTCGCACACAGCGCGTCCGACCTCGCGGCCACCGCTCGCTGCGAGTACGCATTGTTGCGCGCCTTCCACGCGTGTGATCGGCGGAACGGCATGGGATTTCGCCAATCCCGGGAGGGTGGTCCCTGCCAGTCTTGATCTACTCGTCATCGAGGAAGCCGGCCAGTTCAGCATTGCGAACACCATCGCGGTGTCGGCAGCCGCCAAGAGTCTTCTATTTCTGGGTGACCCGCAGCAGCTGCCCCAGGTGAGCCAGGGGCAACACTTCGAGCCCGTCGATGGCTCAGCCTTGGGTTGGTTGGTCGGTGATGCATCGACCCTTGATCCGACGCTGGGCTACTTCCTGGCGCAGTCCTGGCGGATGCACTCCGCGGTGTGCGGCCCGGTGTCCCGGTATTCCTACGGTGGCCGGCTGGTGTCCGAGGCGATCACCGATGCCCGCGTGCTCGTCGGTCGGGAACCAGGCGTGCACAAGCTCTTCGTCGAACATGACGGCAACTCGACGGACAGCGTCGAAGAAGCAGAGCGCGTCGTGCCCGAGGTCGTGGCGTTACTCGGATCCGAGTGGACCGACGAGAAAGGGACCCGCTCGATCGGTCAGGGCGACGTCCTGGTGGTGGCCGCCTACAACGCCCAGGTTCGGGTGATTCGGCGCCACCTTGACAATGCCGGGTTACGCGATGTTCTGGTCGGCACCGTGGACAAGCTTCAGGGTAGGCAGGCGCCGGTGGTGTTCTTCTCCTTGGCGGCATCCTCGATCGACGACGTGCCTCGCGGGATCTCGTTTCTGCTCAATCGCAACCGGGTGAACGTCGCGGTCAGCCGTGCGAAGTACGCGGCCTACATCGTGCGCTCACCGCACCTGTCTGATTACCTGCCTTCGAGTCCTGCGGGGCTGGAGGAGTTTGGGGGCGTTCTTGGCGTTGAGCGAGGGTGAGGCAAATGCTTGAGCCGGCTTATTCGCAGCGAGGCGGGATTGTCT
>JBJTGN010000460.1:0-3821 GCA_046093905.1 Actinomycetota bacterium | reverse complement strand
ATCGGCGTGTCGACGACTCGCTTCTCGCCGAACTGGGACTGCAGACCGCCGAAACTTCCGAAGACGCCGCCGAACGCACCGATGTCTTCGCCCGCACAGAAAACATCCGGATCCGCTTCCATCATCTGGCGCACGGCTTCGTTGAAGGCCATCACGTACGAGAGCTTTCGGTCACTGGTCATGGCAGTCACGCTCCATTGCTGTAGACGTCGACGAGAACCTGGTCGGGCTCCGGATACGGACTGTCGTCGGCGAATTCGATCGCTGCAGCAATGTCCTGGCGTAGCTGCTCCCAGATCTGATCGAAGTCCGACTGGGTTGCGACCCCATTGTCGATCATGCGCCGCTCGAGACCCAGAATCGGATCGCGCTCTTTCCATTTGGCCACTTCTTCGTCGGGGCGGTACTTGAGTCCGAGATTCTGAACCCCGTGATGGTTGTAGAACCGGTAGGTCTTTGCTTCGATGAGGGAAGGTCCGGCGCCCTGACGTGCCCGTTGCACGGCCTCCAATGCCGCCTCGCGAACGGCGATCACATCCATGCCATCGACGATTGCACCTGGCATGCCGTACCCCGCGGCCCGATCGACGATGTCGGTGATCGCCATCGTCTTGTCTCGCGGCGTGAATTCGCCGTACTCGTTGTTCTCGCAGGCGAACACGATCGGCAATTTGAGAGCACATGCCATGTTCGCGGCCTCGTGGAAGGCTCCGATGTTGGTGGCGCCGTCACCGAAGAACGAGACCGCCACTTGGCCCCGTCCGCGGTAGTTGTTGGCAAATGCGGCCCCGACCGCGATCGGCGATCCGGCTCCGACGATGCCGTTGGCACCGAGCATGCCGAGCGCCGTGTCGCTGATGTGCATCGAGCCGCCCTTGCCCTTGCAATAGCCGGTGGCCTTGCCCATCAATTCGGCCATCATCTTGTTGAAGTCACCGCCCTTGGCCACCAGGTGACCGTGTCCGCGGTGGGTCGACGTGATGTGATCGTCGTCGTTCAGCGCTCCGCACACGCCAGCAGCAACGGCTTCTTCTCCCACATAGAGATGAAGAAAACCGGGAAGCCTGTTGGACTCGGCCAGTCGCCCGGCCGCCTCCTCGAACAGACGAATACGCACCATGCGCCGGTGGAGGTCGAATTGTTTCTCGGTCGAGATCTCCATGTCTTTCGTACCTTTCCCAGTCAGTTCGCGCGGCGTGCCCACACGAGGGAGCGCCGGAGGAGTTCGTAGTAAGCGGGCTTCTCCCAAGAGCATCTTTCGATGCGTGGGTAGTAGTCGAGGACGGGTGTCATGTCGTAGTGCCCCCGGCAGTGACCGAGCGTGTTGTACAGGATGGCACCAGATCCGAGTTCGCGCAGGTACATCACCAGGTGCACGGGATCACAGGAGGTCCAATCGTGTTCGACGAATCCGGTGGCCTCGCCCTGCCACGTGGTCTGGAGGAGCGGCACGAGTGCAGCCCGATCGTGGTATTCGCTCAGGTACAACTCGTCGTCGGTGTCGAAGGGTTCGATGCCGGAGACGAGCCAATGGTCGGGATCGCTCACTTCGACGCGATAGGGCTGAATCGGCGGATGGGCAACGAACTGACTCCCCAGAGTCTCGGCCCAAAGGGGAAATATGCGTGGTGAATCGACTCCGTGTGGTCCTCCGAGTACCAGAGCGGCATTCGTTCCGTGGAGCGCAACCCAACGTCCGCCCTGTTCGACCCACGAACGGATCGCCTTCTGTGCAGTCTGAGACGGGCGAACGTCACAGGTGTACGAGACGAGAATCGAAGCCGATGTGATTCCCGCAGTGTCTTCGTAATCCGGTTGGACTCTGACGCGGAAGTCCTCGTGTTCGGCGAGGAGTCCGAGAAGTTCGCGGCGGGCGAAGTCGATGTCGTGGTACTTGCCTCCGGCCACCAGTGTGACGTCGACGCGGCCCCCACCGTTCGTCACGGGTACATCCTCAGAAATCGACGCGCTTCAGGAAGCCGCCGTCGACCGTGAGGTTGACGCCGTTGATGTGTTTCGCACGACTGCTGGCGAGGAAGGCGACTGCATTGGCGACATCTTCCGGCTGACCCATGTGACCGCCCGGATGCGCCTTCTCGGTGCTGTCGAAGAACGGTGTCATGTGCTGTTTGATCATGTCCCAATCGCCGCCGGTGACGAAGATCGGACCCGGCGAGACGACGTTGCACCGAACACCTTGGGCCCCCAGAACTTGGGCCTGTCCGAGAGTCCAGTTCGTCACAGCCGACTTGAGGGCGCTGTAACTGCCCGAACCCGGCCCGAAGTGCTCTGCAGTCGCAGTCGTGCCGATGCTGATCAGCGACCCGCCGCCTTGCGCCAGGTGGGGAGTTGCCTCTTCGACTCCGTGGACGAGCGCCATCAGGTCGATATTGAAGTTGTTGATCCAACCGTCGAGTTTGCGTGCTGGCTTGCCCGATGTGTTGTGCACGTAGACGTCGATTCCGCCCAACTGCTCGGCCGAGGTGGCAACCCAGGCGCGCAAGGCTGCGCTGTCCGCGGCATCCACCGCGCTGCCCACGACCGTGCCATTGGCTGACAATTCAGCGATGGCACTCTTCACCTCGTCGGCATTGCGCGCGCAGATCGCGACCGCTGCACCCTCAGCCAGCAGAGTTTCGACGATTGCTCGGCCGAGACCCTTGGTCGATCCGGTCACGAGAGCCTTCTTGCCGGCCAATCCGAGATCCATGTTTCCCCCTATTTCTGATGCGATGTTTCGTGTGCTGTGTGACGAGTGGGGTGGGACGCCGGCTAGCGCCGCGTGTCCTTCCACGCGATGTCTTTGTCGACGCGTACGTCGCCGGGGAGGCCGAGAACCCGCTCTCCGATGATGTTGCGTTGCGTTTCGTCGGACCCTCCGGCGATGCGGTAACCGGGTGCTCCGAGGAGGTGTTCGCCCCAGGCGTACGTTCCCCACTCGCCGGTGTCGGCAATCAATGACGGTCCCAGGATCCTGGTGACCACGTCGGACACCATGCGCATGCCCTCGGTCCAGATCAATTTGCCCAACGATCCCTCTGGACCCGGGGGAGCCCCCGCACGGCGTAGATCCGCGGCCCGTCGATTGACGAACCCTTCGACACGAAAGTGGGAGTAGGCCTTGGCGAGTTCCTGGCGCAGAACTGGATCCCCGGTGACACCCATGGCTCGGGCCGTGGCGAGCAACAGTCGCCAGGATCCTCCCACCCGTGATCCTCCACCATCCCCGGAGTGGTCACGTTCGAAACCGAGTGTGGTCAAGGCGACCTTCCATCCCTCACCTTCGGGTCCGAGTCGCATCGAATCGGGAACGCGCACATCGTTGAAGAAGACCTCGTTGAACGACGAACCACCGCTCATCTGTTTGATCGGTCGAATCTCGATACCGGGCAGATCCATCGGAATGATGAAAGCAGTCATGCCCTTGTGCTTGACGATGTCGGGATCTGTTCGGGTGATGAGTTCACCCCAGGCGGAGAACTGCGCCCCCGAACTCCAAACCTTTTGTCCGTTGACGATCCACTCGTCGCCGTCGCGCTCAGCCCGGCAAGCCAACGAAGCCAAGTCACTTCCAGCTCCCGGTTCGGAGAACAGCTGGCAACAGAGATCGCGGGCTGCGAGGAAACGTCCGACGAAGTCGGCCTTCTGCTCCGAAGTTCCGAAGATGTTGATCGTCGGCGCGATCAGACCGACAGTGACGCTCAGCGTTTCGTGGCCGGTGGGAAGCACGAACTGAGATTCGAGTTTGGAAAACGCGCGCGCGTATTCGCGCGGCAGTCCGAGTCCTCCGTTTTCGGTCGGCCATGTGATGGCGTGATACC
>JBJTGN010000459.1:0-10081 GCA_046093905.1 Actinomycetota bacterium | reverse complement strand
CAGTAGGCATACAGCAACTTGGCGCCGTGGCGGATGATGCCGCCGTATTCCTGGTCGACTCCGGGAAGGAATCCAGGAACGTCGACGAGAGTCAACAGTGGAACGTTGAAGGCATCGCAGGTGCGAACGAAGCGCGCGGCCTTCTCCGCACTTTCGATGTCGAGAACTCCAGCGAGAATCATCGGCTGATTGCCCACGACTCCGATGGTTTGGCCGTTGATTCGCGCGAATCCGCAGACGATGCTCTTGGCCCAGTGAGGGAAGTATTCGAAGAAGTCACCGTCGTCGACGATGGATGCGATGACCTTCTTCATGTCATAGGGCTGGTTCGGCGACGGAGGAAGAATGTCGCGTAACTCGGGACAGAGTCTCTCCGGATCGTCATCGGAATCGACTGCCGGCGGTTCTTCCATGTTGTTCTGAGGCATGAACGACAGCAGATAACGCACATCGTCGAGGCATGCCTTCTCATCGGCGGAAACGAATGTCGCCACACCGCTCTTGCTGGCGTGGCTCATCGCTCCACCGAGTTCCTCGAGAGTGACCTCTTCGCCGGTGACCGTCTTGACGACGTCGGGTCCGGTGATGAACATGTGGCTGCTCTCGCGCACCATGAAGATGAAGTCCGTCATCGCTGGGGAGTAGACGGCACCGCCTGCACAGGGCCCGAGGATGACGGAGATCTGCGGAATGACGCCGCTCGACTGCACGTTGCGGTAGAAGATTCCGCCGTAACTCGCGAGAGACACGACTCCCTCTTGGATACGTGCGCCAGCGCCGTCGTTGAGGCCGATCACCGGAGCGCCGACTCGCAGAGCCATGTCCATGAGCTTGTGGATCTTCTCGGCGAACACTTCACCGAGGGCGCCGCCGAACACGGTGAAGTCCTGGGAGAAGACGAAGACCTTTCGGCCTTCGATCGTGCCCCAACCGGTGATGACACCGTCGGTGTACGGACGCTCCTCGAGTCCGGCTGCGTGAGCTCGGTGACGAGCGAGCATGTCGAGTTCTTGGAAGGAGCCCGGGTCGAGAAGGTATTCGATGCGCTCGCGAGCGAGCATTTTGCCCTTCTCGTGCTGACGTTCGACGGCGCGGGGCGATCCGGCGTTGAGAGCCTGGTCCTTGCGGTCGCGGAGATCGGCGATTTTGTCCTGCATGGGGTTCGCGCTTGTCACCCCTGGAACGCTACTCGCCGACATTCGGGGAGTCCTGATCGGTACCGGGTCGATATTCGGTCAGAACAGTCGAATCCAATGTCCCGGTCGAGTCGAAACTTTCGTCGAGGCGAAACCTTCGTCGAACCAGAACTTTGGTCACGATGGAGCCAGGGTCACGATCGATGTCTGTGGGCCACCTGATGTCACGGGGGACCCCGTCGGCAAGGTGGTCACCGACGGATCGACCACCGTGGGAATCGTCGTCGACGCGGTTGGGTCGACGAGAGACGTCAGACCGTCCGCCGTGACGTTCACCGTGTAGGTCACAGTCGGTAGGGGACCTTCGGGCCCATTGCCGGAGACTCGAACAGTCCACAGACCGGCCTCGCCGAGAGGGATCCCCTCCGCAAGTGGCAGCAATGCGCCACCCTTGCCGCCGAGAGGAACGCTCAGCGTGACGCTCGCAGAGTTCGGCGTCGGCGGTGTGAATTCGACCTTGAGATCGGTCAGACCGGCTTCGGGGGTGAAGACGTCGATGCGTACTGCGTTGAATCCGACCTTGGCCGGCGTCATGCGGATTTGAACGTCGAAGACACCACCCGATCGGTCGCCGACGAACGCGTAGGACAGGCGATCGGATCCCGGTGGTGAAACGTTCGTCGGCATGGTCGCAACACTCCAGGCAGTGACGACGAGAACGAAGATGCCGAAGAGCAATTCGGTGGTGACCGCACTGCGCAGTTTGCTTGCCGCTTTTGCCGTCAATTGTCGACGGCGCGTGAGATTGCGGGCGATGTACTGGCGTGTAGCACCGCCGATGTAGAACATCGCTGCGACTCCACAGGCTTTGAACAGGATCAATCGCCCGTGTCGGCTCGACAGCAGCGCTCCACCGTCGAGATGGAACAGCTGAATGAATCCGGACACGATGGCGAGAACGATGGCTGGGCCGGAGATGCGGCTGAAACCTCGAACGGCGTGGACAAGGTCCTGATCTCCTGGACCGATCAGAACCGTGCGGACCAACAACAGCAGACCACCGAGCCAGACAGAGACCGAGATGGCATGGATCAGACCCGCAATGATGCCGATGATCGAGATGCTCTCGTAGATGCGAGTGAACGCGAGGGTCAGTACCGCAAGAGTGGGGAACGCGATCGATGTCGCCTGAGTTTGAGGATCGAGAAGTCCCTCGGGTCGAAATGCTGCGATGAAACTCGCGCCCACGAGCAACACACGCAAGACAAGGGTGATGTCACTGACGTTGTCGAAGAGGTCTCCCCATCCAAAGGGACTGATCTTCGCGGTGATCGAATCTCCTGAGACCTGCGCTGCCCGCAGGACAGCCGAGAAGTAGGTGCTCACCATTGCGAGGATCCAGGCCATCTTGAAGAAGCTGCGAGTCTCTTCGTAGTCGACGCCCTCTGGCCAATAGAGCAGAATCAGGATTGCTCCGCCGAAGATTGCAGCAAGTGCTGCATAGGAGATGAGCCGGGAAAGTCCGAGAGGTCCGCCAACTGGTGGGCCGTCGGAGGTCGCAGTCGGATTCGAGCCGCTCGAGCCGCCCGATCCCGCGTCGGTGGGGTCGAGCACCTCGAACGAGAATGAACCGAAGGTCACCTTTCCGTCCGTTTCGGGAATCGAGAACGACACCGTGCACGTACCGACCGGGAGAACACTCGTCACGGGGGCGATCAGCGAGACGCCATCGGCGCCGATCGTCACCGTGCCGAGGGGTGTTGCCACGCTGTTGCAGGCCATGGTCATCACGGCGTTGTTCGGAACGGCTGCGCTGAAAGTGGCTGTGATCTGAGTCGGAGACGTGATCAGCTCGGCACCATTGGCTGGATCCGACGATGTCAGCGTGGTTTGGGCCGAGGCTGTTCCTGGCATCGATCCAATCGACAGCGCCCCGAGGGCAGCGGTGACGAAGAGCAGACGGCGAAGGACCGATGATGTGCGCGAACGAACTCGCACACGGCGCCTCAGAGGCGTGGAAATGAGTCGGGGGACTGCCATGGCTCGTCTCCACGGTACTTGTGATGACTAGCGCATATCAGGGAATGGCGACCACCCTCGAAGCACCCCACCACTACAGTCTTGAGCGATGGCCACGCAGTCCTTGTATCGCCGCTACCGGCCTCAGACGTTCTCACAGATACGCGGCCAGGAACACGTGGTCAGGGCACTTCGCAATGCCGTCGCCAGCGGTCATGAGGGTCAGGCGTATCTGTTCTCGGGGCCGCGTGGTACCGGGAAGACCTCCGCTGCGCGCATTCTTGCCAAGGCACTCAATTGCTCGGCACCGAAAGATGGTGAACCGTGCTGTGTGTGCGAGTCCTGCACGTCCATCCAGGAAGGAAGCAGTTTCGACGTCGTCGAACTGGATGCGGCGAGCAATCGCGGCATCGACAGGATGCGCGACATCATTGCGTCAGCGAATCTTGTCTCGCCGGGACGTCACAAGGTCTACATTCTCGACGAAGTTCACCAGCTCAGTAAGGACGCGGCCTCGGCACTGCTGAAGACGCTGGAGGAGCCGCCCTCCCACGTGGTGTTCGTCCTGGCCACGACAGATCCCGAAAAGGTGTTCGACACGATTCGAAGCCGGACCCAGCACCTGCAGTTCCACTTGCTGTCGATGGCGGATCTCGACTCGTACGTTCGATTCGTCATTGCCGATGCAGGTATCGAACTCGGCGATGAGGCGATCGAGGCTGTGCTGCGACAGGGCGCCGGTTCGGCCCGAGACACACTGTCTGCTCTCGAACTCGTGGCAGCAATGGGTGGCGTGGTCGACGAGACGACTCCGGTCGACGAGTTCGTCGAGGCGATGATCGACTACGAAGCCGGTGCCCTCCTGGCAGCTGTCGCACGCAGTGTGGACTTCGGCCTCGATCCGCGCACCATTGCCGAAGATCTCATCCGGCACATGCGCGATTGTTTCCTGGTGCTCATGGCTCCCGATGTTCTCGATGTCGTCCCGGGTCGACGAGACTCACTCGTCGATCAGGCGAACCGCCTCGGTACCCCGCGCATCGTCAAGATCATCGAAACTCTCGGTTCGACGGTGCTCGACATGCGCAATGCACCAGATGCTCGGGTCCTGCTCGAAGTCGCACTCGTTCGTCTCATCCATCGTGAACTGCAAATGGGAATCGAATCTCTGCTCGCGCGAGTCGAGAGGCTGGAAAAGGCTCTCGAAGATCGTCCAGTTCTCGCTCCTGCACCCAAGGACCCAACGACCGGTCGCGCTGTACTCGGCGGACGAGTCAACGGGGATTCGGCGCCTGCGCGTCGACCAGCACCGAGGCCGGCTGAACAGGAACCGAAAGAGGCTCCGGCTGCGCACTCTCCGACCCCAGCCGTCGATGCGCCGGCAGGCTCTGGTGATCCGGAAGCGGTCGTCGACAAGTGGATCACCGATGTTGTCGGTTCACTCACCGGAATGCGCCGAGCAGTTGCCCAAATGGCGAAGCCCACGACACGCGATGGCACCGTGGTGTTGATGGTCGACAATCAGCCGTCGGCCGAGCGTGTGCGGACGTACCTCAAGGACTTGACGTCGGCAATACATAAGGTCGCAGGTGGCCGCTGCACGATCGAGATCGAGGTACGCGGTGACGATTCGCGTCCGGTGCGTCCGTCGGCGCCGACTTCCGCTGGTGTCGAATCCGATGACGATGAAGAGTTCATCGACATCGACGAGGTCAAGTCCTTGCCGACTGTGTCGACGGAAGCGGTGACAGATCAACTCACGGCGATGTTCCCCGGTTCGCAGATCATCAGTGAGGACTTGTAGTCCGTGGCTGGCAGTTACACAGTTCCTGTTCAAACCCTGATCGATCAACTCGGACGACTTCCCGGTATCGGTCCGAAGTCCGCCCAGCGCATCGCATTCCATCTCCTCAAGTTGCCGGCTGACGATGTCAAGCGTCTTGCCTCGGCGATTATCGATGCGAAGGAACGCGTTCGATTCTGTTCCATCTGCTTCAACTTCGCAGAGGGAGATCTCTGTCCGATCTGCGCGGACCCGCGTCGTGATGCGAGCGTGATCTGCGTCGTCGAAGAGAGCCGAGACATCATTGCTCTCGAGCGAACAGGAGAATTCCGCGGGAGATACCACGTTCTGTTGGGCGTCATGAATCCGATCGAAGGAATCGGTCCCGAGCAGTTGAAGATCCGCGAGTTGATCACGCGCTTGTCCACGGAGGAGATCACCGAGGTGATCGTGTGCACCAATCCCAACACCGAAGGTGAAGTGACTGCTTCGTACCTCAGTCGACTGTTGAAGCCGTTCGACATCAAGGTCACACGGCCGGCATCAGGTCTCCCAGTTGGCGGCGATCTCGAATACGCAGACGAACTGACCCTCGGGCGCGCTCTCAGTGGCCGACGATCGATCGACGATTGAGTTCTTCGACTCCGAGGAGTCGAAGAACTCACGAATGACGAATCAGACGGTCCGAACGATCAGAGCATCGCCCTGACCACCGCCACCGCACAGCGCAGCCGCACCCATACCGCCGCCGCGTCGACGCAGTTCGTGGAGGAGCGTCAGAGCGAGTCGGTTGCCGCGAATGCCGATCGGGTGACCGAGAGCGATCGCCCCGCCGTTGACATTGACGATGTCGTCGCTGATTCCGAGATCCTTCATCGAAGCGATACCGACGGCAGCGAATGCCTCGTTGAGCTCGAAGAGCTTCATGTCGGACACCTTCAAGTTGGCCTTGTCGAGCGCCTTGAGAATCGCTCGGCTCGGCTGGGTGAGCAGCGAAGCATTGTCGGGTCCGGCGACCATTCCGTAACTCACGACTTGGCCGAGGGGCGTGACACCGCGAGCCTTCACCGCCTTTTCCGACATCATCACCAATGCCGATCCGCCATCGCTGATCTGTGAAGCGTTGGCTGCTGTGATCGTTCCCTCTTTGTCGAAAGCGGGCTTCAAACCGGCGAGCGAATCCATCGTCGTATCGGCGCGCACACCTTCGTCGTTGGCAACGATGAGTGGGTCACCCTTGCGCTGGGGAATCGAGACGGGAACGATCTCATCGGCGAGACGACCGCTCGCAATCGCGTCAGCTGCTCGGCGGTTGCTCTTCATCGCAAGATCGTCCTGCTGCTCGCGAGTGATTCCACCCGAGGCGTAGCGCTCGGTTCCGAGCCCCATGAGACAGGCGTCGAACGCGCACCACAGACCATCGGCGATGATTGCGTCCTTCAGTTCGGTGTTGCCGTAGCGGAATCCGCCTCGGGCACCACTCGCGATGTACGGAGCGTTGGTCATGCTTTCCATGCCGCCTGCGATCACGATGTCGGCGTCTCCCGCCTGAATCATTTGATCGGCGAGATAGATCGCGTTGATGCCCGACAGACAGACCTTGTTGATGTTCACCGACGGCACACTCATCGGAATCCCAGCTTTGAACGCAGCCTGGCGGCTCGGGACCTGGCCCTGACCTGCCATCAACACTTGACCCATGATCACGTGGTCGACGTCGGTGGGAGCCACGCCCGCACGTTCGAGTGCGGCTGCGATCGCGAAACCACCGAGTTCGGCTGCGCTGAACGAAGCCAATGCCCCACTCATCTTTCCGATGGGTGTGCGGGCTCCGGCGACGATGTAAGAACCGGACATGGGAACTCCTTTGCGGGTCGCTCTGGGCCCGCCATCGCTGGAGGAAGCCAGAAACTGAATTGGGAGAGACGCTACTCACCGGTAACAGAGTTGGGCGAGTCTCAGTAACATCGCCCGATGGACCAAATTCGTGACGCCATCCTTGCCGGAGCCGACAGTGCCACCATCGCCTCTCTCGGGATTCCTTCCTCCTACCGAGCGGCCCATTTGCTGGCCAGTGAGGCCGGAATGTTCGACGGAATGGCCTCTGAGGCCAAGGATCCTCGCCGCAGCATTCACATCGGCGAGGTGCCGACACCGGAACTTGCTCCCGATGAGGTGTACATCGCCGTCATGGCGAGCAGCATCAACTTCAACACCGTCTGGTCGAGCATCTTCGAACCGGTTTCGTCGTTCGGCCCGATGAAGAGACTCGGGCGGGAGAGCGAATGGTCGAAGCGCCACGATCGCGACTACCAGGTGATCGGCAGCGATGCTTCGGGTGTCGTCCTGCAAGTGGGAACAGCGGTACGTCAGTGGAAGCCGGGCGATCACGTGACCGTCCACTGCAATCACGTCGACGATCAGGACAACACTGCACACAACGATTCGATGCTGGCCGCCAATCAGCGCATTTGGGGATACGAGACCAACTTCGGCGGACTCGCCGACTTGTCGGTTGTGAAGGCGAATCAATTGATGCCGAAGCCCGCACATCTTTCGTGGGAAGAAGCAGCAGTCAACGCGCTGTGCAACTCGACGAGTTATCGCATGTTGGTTTCTCCGAATGGCGCAGCGATGAAGCAGGGTGATGTTGTTCTCATCTGGGGCGCAACAGGCGGAATCGGTGCGTATGCAACGCAGTACGTGCTCAACGGCGGTGGAATTCCCGTGTGCGTGGTGAGCAGCGACGAGAAGGCCCAGATCCTGCGGGAGATGGGAGTCGAGGCGATCATCAATCGCAAGACGGCCGGTTACAAGTTCTGGAAGGACGAGCACACGCACGACGAATCGGAATGGCGTCGACTCGGCAGCGACATCCGAGATCTGGTCGGAGAGGATCCGGACATCGTCTTCGAGCATCCGGGCCGCTCGACTTTCGCTGCCTCGGTGTACGTGACCAAGCGCGGTGGAACCGTGGTGACGTGTGCGGCGACGAGCGGTTTCATGATGGAGTTCGACAACCGGCATTTCTGGATGCGCCTGAAGAATCTCGTGGGAAGCCACTTCGCGAACTACCAGGAGGCATGGCAGGCGAATCGATTGATCGCGAAGGGAATGATCCATCCCGTACTGAGCCAGAACTTCACCCTCGACGACGTCGGAGAGGCTGCTTACCAGGTGCACACGAACATGCACGAGGGAAAGCTCGGCGTCCTGTGCCTTGCTCCGCAGGAGGGTCTCGGAATCACCGACCCGGAACTGCGCGCCAAAGTCGGCGAAGCCAACATTTCACGCTTCCGTCGCTGAGCGAAGCCGGCTGATAAATCACACGTTTCGAATCTGGCAACCGACTCGAGACATGGCATCCTGAAGGCATGATTCTCACCGAAATCGACCACGTGGCCATTGCCGTTCGCGATCTCGAGGCGGCCATCGACTACTACAAGCGAGCCTTCGGAGCCGAAGTCGATCACCGCGAGATCGTCGAGAGTGACGGAGTCGAAGAGGCTCTGTTGAAGGTCGCCGAGAGCTATGTGCAGCTCTTGACTCCGACGCGCGAGGACAGTCCGGTCGCAAAGGCCATCGAGAAGCGCGGTGAAGGACTTCACCACATCGGCTATCGCGTTGCCGATTGCGGTGAGGCTTTGGCAGCCATGATTGCCGCCGGGGCCACACCCATCGACAAGGCGCCGCGTCCAGGTAGTCGCGGTACGACTGTGGCGTTCATCCACCCGAAAGGCAGTTTCGGAACACTCATCGAACTCGTTCAGGAGTGAGCGAGGGCGCCTCGAGTCGTCAGTCCGCTCGAAGAAGCAGACCTTTCAAGTACTCGGCTTCTGGGAAATGGAGCGGAACCGGGTGGTCCACAGGTTGGCTCAGATGCCGTTCGATGCGCATTTCTCTTCTTGCATCGACAGCCGCTCCGGCCACGACCTTGCGAAAGAGGTCGGCACTCACTGATCCTGAGCACGAGAACGTCATGAGCCGCCCATTCGGTGCAAGCAGTTTGATGCCGAGCAAGTTGATGTCCTTGTACTTGCGAGTGGCGCGCTCCACGTGACTCGCACTCGCGGCGTACTTCGGCGGATCGAGAATGATCAGGTCGAAATCGGCTCGTCGATCTCGCATGCGGCGAAGAACTTCGAATGCATCGCCGAGGATCAACTCCCCGGGATCGACTCCGTTTGCAGTCGCATTACGGCGTGCACCTTCGAGAGCTGACTCCGAGGACTCGACAGTCGTGACGGATGCGGCACCGTTCTTCTGAGCCACGATCGAAAACGATCCCGTGTAGCCGAAGACGTTCAGAACTCGTGCACCCGATGCGATGTCTGCAACGAGTCGGCGCGAATCGCGCTGGTCGAGATAGTGACCGGTCTTGTGACCCTGCTCGACGTTGACCTCGTAGATCTCGTCGCCTTCTCGAGCGACGACCTGAGCCGTCAACGATCCGTATGTGATGCCGCACCGATCGGTCAGACCATCCCGTTGGCGATCCTTGCCTTCGCTTCGCTCGTAGACGCAGGTGATTCCAGGCAACGCCGCGAGGGTCGCGGTGATCGCATCGCGCCAGACCTCGGCTGCAACTGATGTGATCTGAAAGACGATGACGTGTCCATACCGGTCGGCAATGAGACCGGGAAGCCCGTCGGCTTCGGCGAATACGAGACGGCAACTGTGTTCGAGTCCGGGAATTCGTGCACGGCGCTCGACTGCTCGAAGGATTGCCCGCTCGATGAAGGTCGAGTCGATGTGAGCAGCGGGATCGAATGAGAGAACTCGGCCGCGCAAGGCCGAATCAGGACTGAATGCAGCCAGGGCAAGTGGCTCACCCTGAGCATCGATGACCGTGACGATCTCACCAGGTGTCGGATCGCCTTGCACTCGCTGGATGGCTCCACTCAGGATCCACGGGTGGAACCGACGAAGGCTGCGATCTCTATTGGGCTTGAGATGAATCGCGCACCGTGAGTGCTCGTTCACGGGGGAGGGCGAATTCATTGTCACGAGAGTATCGACATCGAGCATGCGTCTTGTGGGTGACCTCGATGAACCACGTGTGCAGATCTTGACGCGCTCGGTGTTCAGCGTTCGATTTCGCGACCGATATCCCTTCGTCCATCAGAGTCGATCGAGGCAGAGT
>JBJTGN010000458.1:0-9539 GCA_046093905.1 Actinomycetota bacterium | reverse complement strand
CCCATCCGGTCCGGCAGCGATGACGCTGCCGCCGAAACCCGCAGGTCCGAGGTCGAAGGTCGTGGTCTTCCCAGCGGGTTCTGCTGAGGCCGCGCCCGTTGCAGCAGTCACTCCCATGAGACCGATCAGCGTGCCAATGGCTATTCGACGAAGGAACAGGAGCCGGGAACGGGCAGTGATGTCGTGCACGGTCCGCTTCACGAATCCACCCTCCACGTGCTTCTCCGAATGCCGGGAACCCGGGGCCCCAAGATACGCCGTCTCCCGTCCATCCTGGGGTCGCTCGAGTGGGAAATCAGTCGCATCCTGACGCTTTGGGACTGAATACAGGGAGCTGCTTCAGCCACATGAGTCGAATCACGGGCTTGGACCGCCACGCGCGCCTACACTGCGGGCCATGTCTGAAGAAGGCACCGGCACATCACGTCCCCCAGCCTGGCGCTCCGTCGTCGCCTGGGCGGGCGCCCCGCTCATCATCGGGGCTCTGAACGAGTTTGCTCTCCATGTGTCCGTGCCCGTCGTGCGCGACGAGTTCGGCCTCGAGGTCACCCAGGCCGGGTGGATGCTGCTGGCTTTTCTGATCGCTGACGCCGCGGTCCTGATCGCTGCCGGTCGCCTCGGCGACCGGTTCGGACGTCGACGGATCGCCGTAATCGGGCTCGGGCTCGTCATCATCGGATCCGGGATCTGTGCGGTCGCACCGAACTTCTCCATACTCCTGACGGGGAGAGTCATCGAGGGCATCGGAGTTGGTGCAGTGTTCTCTGGACTGCTCGCGATCATCGTCGATGCGGTGCCCCAGGATTCCCGAGGTCGCGCATTCGGCATCGGGGCCCTGATCGGAGCTGTCGCCTTTCTCGCGAGTCCTTTGCTGGGAGGCCTGCTCACTGAGCAGCTGTCCTGGCGGTGGGTCTTCATTCTCAATGCGCTGATCGGGCTGGCAGCACTGCTGACCGCCCGTCGCTTCATCCCATCCCAGTCAGGCCACAGTGGAGGCCCAACGGCCGGCCCCGCCCGCCTGGTCGCCTGCACCAACTTCGTCGCCGGAACCACGGTGATGACGCTCGTCTACGCAACCGTCGCCCTCACCTGGCTCCTGCTCGTGTTCCTGCTCACGTCGGCCGCAGGTCTCGGACCCACGTCCGTCGGGCTGATGATCGTCGCCTACGCGGTGTGGTGGCTTGTGCTCCCGCCGTTCACCGGAAGGCTCGCCGACCGAGTCGGGGTCCGCAAGCCCATGCTCATCGGTGGCGCAGTGGGCGTCGTCGGCTACGCGACGCTTGCCCTGTCCGCAGGAAGCGGGAACCTGCTCCTCATCGGATGCGCGCTGGCCTTGATCGGCATCGGGGTCTCGTTCCTGATCCCGCCGTCGAATGCGGCCTCCATGGGGCACGTGCCGCCGCAGATTCGCGGCGATGCCTCAGGAGTCAACATGACCGCTCGGATCGTCGGATCCATCGCCGGCCTGGCGGTGAGCACGGTGCTGCTGGACTCGCTTGAGCCAGGGGACGTCATGGCCAGCGCGCAGACAGCGTGGATCATCGCGACCGTGCTCATGCTTCTCGCGGTCATCGTGTCGGCCTTCGCCATCAGAGTCCAGGAGGTGCGCGCCGACCCGATCTCCGCCGACTCCTGATCCAGGCGGAGACGGGCCAGAATCAAAGCTTGCAGGGGCACCCAGCAGATCCCCCATTGCTCCGAAGCATGCGAGGCTAGCGTCCGCAGATCGGGATGAGACCGAAGTTCACCATATGGCCGGCTGAACCGGCGCATGCACTCTCCTCAGAGAGGCCAATCGAAGGGCGTTCACCACGACGAGTGAATGCTCGTTCTGCGTGCTGGACTGACTTGGAGACTCGATTCGATCGACTCACAGAATGAGCCATCTGATGCTTTAGATGCGGCGATACACTGCGTGCCGATGACCGAGTTCAGAATTGGCAAGCGTCGGATCTCACGGCGGGACTTCCTCGCTGGCGCTGCGGGAGTGAGCGTCGCGGTCGTCGGCATACCGTGGATTGCCCAAGCGGCAGTCTCGCGTTCCTCGCGGCCTGCGGCGCCCGCCGGTGCGAAGGTGGCAAGGGTCGGCATCTACCCCGCGATCGGAATCTCGCGCGTCGGTGGAAGTCCACGCTGGTTCCTTGCTCCTGAGATACCAGGCCTGCCACCCACGCCAGAGGGTGGCTTCAAGGATGGTGACCAGGCGATCAAGAAGCAGGTGCAGCGGTTCCGCATCTACGCGTTTGACGAGAACGACGCAGTAATCGGCGAACTGACCGCGGGAGACGCCGAGATCGAATGGAGGGTCCACGTCGCCAACACCAAGGCCGCCTGGTACGGATTCAACAATCCGCTCGACAACGGTGAACTGGCTCCCGGAATCCCCGGTGCGCTGCGCAATCCGTATTTCGTCTCCCCCACGCAGCGCGAGAAGATGCTCATCATCGATGGCGGTATGACGACGATCACCGGATCGGGCACCAATCCCAACGGCAATGAAGCCCGGTACGCCATGGGCGGCTCGTTCTATGACTCCGTCCCTGTTGCCCTGGGTCACGTGAGAACCGATGATGACGGTCGCTTGTTGGTCTTCCCCCCTGACGGTATTTCGGGCAGCCCCGAGCGCACTTCAATCACGAGCTTCGCGGACAACGACGGATGGCACGACGACTGGTGCGATGGCCCGGTCCAGGCACGCGTCACGCTGGCGGACGGGCGCACTCTCAATGCCGATCCAGCATGGATCGCCAGCGTGGGACCCGATTTCTCGCCTGAGATCCCCCCGATCACGACCCTGTATGACGTCATCGAGGATCTCAACGTGCAACAGGGATGGAGCAGCCCGCCGCCACTTCCGCTGTCGTTCCGGGCGCACATCTATCCGACGTTCAGACGCCTTGCACTCATGGCATGGGTGTCGAGTGCGGCGAACCTCCAACAAGGCTGGCTGGATGTCGGCGACTTCTCCAACCCCGAGTACCTCGACCGGCTCGCTGACCCAGGATCAGGTAACGCTGCGTTCCGACGCTCCGTATTCGAAGCATTCAGGAATCCCGACGAGACCGGGCCAGACGCCTTCAAACGCGAGCAGCTCAAGCTGCCATACATGCTCGGCGACGGCATCAACTACGACGGCAGCCCTCTTCAGTGGTTCCAGTTCCCCGCCCTCCAGTACTCCTACCTCGCGCATTGGGCGGACGGTGACTTCGTCGATGATCGCGACGATGAGGCAGACGATGCGATACGCGCATTGGAAGATATCGACATCGCACAGCAACCTGCGGCTCTGACTCAGGCCGCACTCGAACCATGTTCGGGCGGAGCGTTCCATCCAGGCGTTGAGCTCACGTACTACCTGCGACACAAAGAGATGTATGCGATCTACCATCAGCAGAGCAACGAGCCGTTCCGAATCGCCTCAGGGGGCCGTTCTAGCCTTCTCCAGGATGTCGGCCTGCTCCTCACTCCCGAGATCGCCTTCCAAGGTGCGAACGGTGCGCCTCCCCCAATCGGCAAGCAGATGCCAGGTGACCTCACACGGTGGATGGGGCTACCGTGGCAATGCGATGCGTTCAGTTGCCAGCAGGTTGAGATGCAGGACGACTTCCCAACCGCGGTGTGGTGGCCCGCTCAACTCCCGATTGACGTCCTTCCCGAGGACTACTACCAACAACTCATGCGAGAGGATCTCGATCCAAGTCAGCGAGTGCGCTTCTTCGAGAATCGCGTCGCTTGGTCCCGCGGCGTAGCCGGAATCGGCTATCACGCGAACGCGAGTTACTGGGACGGCATCACCAACATGATCGGACTGTGGGAACGAATGGGCTTCGTCGTCCGGAAGCCTGGACCCACCGACAGGGATCGGCCGTCGACTATCCCCAGCGAGATGTTTGTCGAGGTTGACCGCGGCAACATGGAAACGCGGTTCGACTGGACGCCGTCGGACGGGCAGCTGCCCAAGTGAGTCAAGCGCCGTACGACGGAGGCGCTCACGAAGTTGCCGTCGTGGGCGGTGGTATCGCGGGAGCGGCTGCTTGTCTACAACTTGGACAAGCCGGAATTCAGGCCTTGTGGTTGGTGCCGCCGTCGACTGACGGGCGGGAGCGATTTGGCGAGTCCTTGGCTCCTGCCGCACGACCCATCCTCAGCAAGTTGGGGCTTGGAGACCTGCTTTGCTCCGAGAAGCACCGATCGTCCAACTCACTGTTCTCGTCGTGGGGCAGCGAGGTGCTCGTGGAGCGTCATGCGTCCGTGAGCCTTGAAGGCCCCGGTCTTGTAGTCGATCGGGATGCCTTTGAGCAGGACCTCGAAGCCGCGGCGCTTGAGACTGGCTCGATCAGGGCCATTCCGACTGCATTGCGTGACCTGCGGATGGAGGGCGACTCGTGGTGCCTCGAGCTCGCTGACGGCACGACTCGGACAGCACGAGTGGCCATCGATGCAACCGGGCGGAGCGCAGTGGTCGGACGACGGCTCGCGCGACGAATTCACCATGATCACCTGGTCGCCGCCGTAGCGATCGTCACCCAGCGTCCCACGACCGTCGTGCCAACGCCGACGACGTTGATCGAGGCCATGCCCGACGGCTGGCTCTATGCCGCACTACTTCCGGACCGACGACTCTCGCTGGCCTACTTCAGCGACCCGGATCTCCTGCCAAGGGGGCTATCGCGCGACGTCACGACTTGGCAGCATCTGCTGGCCGGCAGCATTCACGTCAGTCGATGGATCGAGGATGCCGACTTCGAGATCGAGCGGCCTCCGCGCCTGACGCCTGCCGGCGTTGCCTCGTTGGACCGATGTGCGTCCGAGCAGATCAGCGGTGGCTGGCTGGCAGTAGGCGATGCGGCCGCATCGTTCGATCCACTCTCATCCCACGGCATGACAACGGCCTTGTGGACAGGAGTACGCGGAGCCAAAGCCACCCAGGCGTGGTTGAGCGGGGATCACACGGAGGTTCAGGAGTATGCACAGGAAGTCTCCCGAGGCGTGGATCGCTTCCTGACCGATCGAATTGCCGTATACAGCCGGGAATCGCGTTTCGCCAAGAGGCCGTTCTGGCAGCGACGAGCTCAACGGGCAGCGCATCATTGAACGAGACGGAAGATGAGGGAACACCTCATGCCTCGTTGGAACGAGAGCCCGTGCTCCTCAGGCCGGGGGCCAAACGAGGTTCCCCTCACCACAGTGCCGCGGGCTTCGATGCGGTGAGCGCCGCAGCCTTCACCTTCCTTGCCAGCGAATGTGTAACCACGGTTGCACTATGTGAACCGGTCTTCTAGCGTGCTTTCGATCCCCGCCGGCGTGCAGACCGACCCCCGCGCCCCCGGACTGCTGGCCATCGGGGTCGGGGGCGTGGACAGTGAGGAGGACGACCGGGCGTTGCTGGCCAAGTGCGGATTCATCGACGACGCGCTGCACGCCTGGTGCCGAAGAGACGCGACCACGGAGGAATTGCCATGACGGACGAATCTGGCGTTTCCCGCGACAGGCCGCGGAACGGCGTCGGACTGCGGGAGGCCACCCGGGTCTGGGCCTACATCGGGGTGAACAGCTTCGGCGGGCCGGCGGGGCAGATCGCGGTCATGCATCGCGAACTGGTCGAGCGGCGTCGGTGGGTCAGCGAGCGCCGGTTCCTGCACGCCCTGAACTACTGCATGATCCTGCCCGGTCCCGAGGCCCAGCAACTCGCCACCTACGTCGGCTGGCTGATGCACGGCACCCGGGGCGGAGTGATCGCAGGCAGCCTGTTCGTGATCCCCGGCTTCATCGCCATGCTGTTCCTAGCCGCGGCCTACGCGGTGTTCGGCGACGTCACCTGGGTCGAGGGGCTGCTTTTCGGCCTGCAGGCGGCGGTCGTGGCCATCGTCATCGAGGCCGTCATCCGCATCGGGAAGCGCACCCTGCGATCCCGCGCCCTGCAGGTGACCGCCGCGGTCTCGTTCGTCGCGATTGCGTTCGCGAAGGTGCCCTTCCCGTACATCGTGATCGGCGCGGCACTGGCCGGCTGGGTCATCGGCCGCCAGCGACCCGCGTGGTTCCCCCTCGGCATGCACGGCACGGCAGCCTGTAGGGACGAAGCGCCGACGCTGCTTCCTGACGACGAGACCATCACGCCGGCCGCCGCCCGCAACGCGCTGCGCGCCGCCATCATCGCCGCCGCGCTCTGGCTGGTCCCGGTCGCTGCCCTGTTCATCATCCTGGGCTCAGAGAACGTCTTCACCCAGGAGGCGGTGCTGTTCTCCAAGAGCGCCCTGGTCACCTTCGGAGGCGCCTACGCCGTCCTCGGCTACATCACCCAGGAGGCCGTCAACCGCTACGGCTGGATCTCGCCCCAGGACATGATCACCGGCCTCGGCCTGGCCGAGACCACACCGGGGCCTTTGATCATGGTCGTGCAGTTCGTCGGATTCCTCGCCGCCTACAACTCCCCCGGCGACCTGCCTCCGCTGGTCGCCGGCACGCTCGGCGCGATCCTCACCGTCAGGGTCACGTTCTTGCCGTGCTTCCTGTTCATCTTCCTGGGCGCTCCTTACGTCGAGCGCCTGCGGCACAACACGTCGATCAGCCATGCCCTGACGGCAGTCGGAGCCGCCGTCGCCGGTGTCGTGCTAAGCCTGGCGCTCTGGTTCGCGCTGCACACGGCATTCGACACCGTAACGGACACCTCTGTAGGACCGCTCACCCTGCCCCTACCGGAACCGGGCAGCATCAACCTTGCTTCCGTCGCCATCTCCCTGCTCGCCGCGCTGCTCGTGTTCCGGTTCAAGATCGGAACCCTCAAGGTCCTAGCCGCCTGCGCCGGCATCGGCATGATCGTCACCATTGCCGGCTGGACCTGACCGTCAGGGCAGTCGCTCATAGGCAGCATGTCGGTTGTGTGTAGCGGCCCTCTGCCAGTCACCTGCCTGGCTTAGTAACACCGACACACCCGCTGGGCCCAGCGAAGATCCGTGCTGAGGCTGCGATGGCGATGAGGACGACCACCCAGGCGAGGAGGGCGGGGATCAGGTGCCGCACCGCCCAGCGACTCATGTGTGAAACGTACTTCCCAGATGCGCTGAGGACCCCCTATATTCGGTGTGATCGGGACCAAATGAGCCTTCGATCTCCCCCAGCCCCTTGTGTGGCAGCAATCGCTGCCACAAGCCTGGAATCAGGTTTACGGTGGGGCCATGCCAGCCAAGAAGTCGGGTACACCAGCCCTACGCACGGGTGAAGGGATTCGTCGCGGCGGAGCTCAGTATGAGGCGATCCACAATGCCCTTGCCCATGGCGCAGCTCAGGAACTTGCTGACGTCGGCTATGGAGAGTTCTCGCCCGAAGGAGTTGCCGAGCGCGTCGGGGTATCCGCGCGCACGGCTTTCCGCCACTACGAGACGAAACTCGCCCTCGCACTTGCTGGGATTCAGAGCCTCCCCACGTACAAAGGGTGGCTGGATGCGTCCCATCCAGGGCAGTCCTTGGCCGATCGGCTTCGCAATGGTCTGCGGACCGGCGCGGACCATATCGAGCTGGTCGCGTACATAACCTCGGCTGTGCTGTCCTACCGAGAGACCCAGCCGGAACTCCTGAAGGCTCTCAGGCGACATGTGCTGAATCCACGTGAGAGGGCCATCGAATCCTTCCTGCACGAGGGCCAGAGGAAAGGTGTGTTTCGCACAGAGGTCGATGCCTCTGCGCTCGCTGCGGCTGATTTGGGAGTTTTCACGATGGCAGCGCTCGGCCAGCTCCATTTGGGCCGTGGAGAGACCAGGGTGAACCGGATGTTCCAGACGTACTGGCCCCTGATGGCGACGAACGCGCACATCCACGATTGACATGACTTTACGAGAACCTTACAGAATCTCGTTCCCATCCTGTCAGTAACCACTGTCAGAATGTGCAGAATTCGCCTACCCTGGACCCATGAACACACGTCACACGCAGCGATGGCTGCGATATGCCGGCACCTCCCTCGTGGTTTCGATGGCTGCTGCCGCGGTTGGTATCCCTGCGGCCGCCCCCGTGGCCGCAACCCCACGTTCGACCGGAGCAGCCGGAGTTGCTTTTGGAGTCCCCGCCCAGTGGGACACACACGAGGGGTCCGCTTCCGCCTCAGCGACGGAGATCCTCGAAGGAGTGAGAACGCAGGACAAGCCGACTCTCGTCGCCGTGTATGAAGTCGATGGCAAGCCCGTTGTAAAGACCGCCGCCACCACGAGTCGGCTCGATGCAGCTCAGGAGATCAGGCGTCAACAGAAAGACCCCGGTCTTCTGAGTATCGAGGTGGACGTCCCCGTAAGCCTCGTGGACGGAACGCAGCAGCCCCTCGCCCTCAATGACACTCGGCGAAGTGAACTCTGGGGGCTGGATAAGGTCCAGGCCGAAGCGGTCTGGAATCTCAGTCGTGGCGGAGGCATTACCGTCGCAGTGATCGATACCGGTGTTGCACCTCACGAGGATCTTCAAGGTTCCTTCGTCCCGGGCATTGACGTGGTGGACAGACTGGATCCGCGACGTGATGGACACGGTCACGGCACCCACGTGGCAGGGACCATCGCGGCCACGGCCAACAACAATCTGGGCATCGCGGGTGTGGCTCCGGACGCACGAATTATGCCTGTCAGAGTCCTGAATGATCGGGGTTCCGGATACGCGAGTGATGTTGCTGAAGGCTTGATCTGGGCTGCCAACAATGGTGCGCAGGTGGTCAACCTGTCACTGGGAAGCCCCCAGCAGTCCGAAGCCATGTCCAAGGCCGTCGAGTATGCGATTGCCCGCGGCGTGACGGTGATCGCCGCGAATGGAAATGACGGCTCGAATGCGGCGCTTTCCTATCCCGCCGCGTATCCCGGCGTTGTTGCTGTGGGAGCAACGACGAAATCGAACACGCGAGCCTTCTTCAGTTCGCAGAATTCGAGTGTCGATATCGCCGCACCTGGTGCGGACATCCTGTCCACGCTCCCCAACAACCGCTATGCGTCGTGGAATGGCACCTCCATGGCGGCTCCCCACGTGGCCGGTGTTGCGGCCTTGGTCGCCTCGTATGCGCAGAAGACCGGTAAGAGCGTTTCTGTCCCCGGTGTCCTGACGAGCACCTCTGAGGATCTGGGCGCACCAGGTTGGGATAACGAATTCGGTCAGGGTGCCGTCAATGCGCTTCTTGCAATGCGATCCTTGCTCACGGACGACACGGCCCCTGCGGCACCCGTGAATGTGCGGGTGAGTTCGCAGTGGTGGAGCAGAGCGACCGTCTCATGGGATCTGCCTACTCAGGGTCCGACCGTCTCGCAGATCCGGGTGAATTTTGCCAATGGCACACCCGCCTGCCTCGTTGCGGCTCCAGCCACAACCTGTGAGATCAATGGGTTGGAAGCTGATTCGGAATACACCGTTACGGCCACTGCACTTGGGGTGCTTCGGGGTTCGCAACCAAGCAGAGCGGTGACCTTCCGCACCGCACAGCGCGTGGACCTCGCGGGTGACACACGGGCCAACGCCACGCAGATGCCCACGTCCCTCACCGCGAGCGACGTCCTCGACAACAACAAGGATCA
>JBJTGN010000457.1:0-3707 GCA_046093905.1 Actinomycetota bacterium | reverse complement strand
AACTTCGCCAGATGACACCCCGTCCGGAGCACCAGCTCCGATCGCTTCACCCTCGAAGACGCTCCCATCGGCCAGCACGAGAACTGCCTCACGAATTCCCATGACTCTCCTCAATTTGCATATTCATGCAATATAGCGCATATTCATAAACTCTCGTCGATCCGCTGACGTTCATCTCGTCGACCTCGAATCGATGACGACTGGCTCACCGCGATACAGCGTGTGGCGAACGCGACCGATCATCTTTCGTCCCACATAGGGCGTGTTCCTGCTCTTGCTCACAAGGTCATCGGTCCGAACCGTCCATTCCTCGTTCGGATCGAACACGACCAAGTGTGCGGGCTCGCCGGGTGCAACCGGACGACCATGGACGTGGGCGATGCCAGCTATCTGCGCCGGTTTCCAGCTCAAGGCGGCGACGACATCGATGATCGGCATGTCGAGTTCCGAGAGTGAAAGTGCCAGCGCTGTCTCCAGACCGAGCATCCCAGGGGGCGCCTCGTCCAACGACTTCTCCTTGGGATGATCCGCGTGAGGAGCGTGATCGGTTGCGATGGCATCGATCGTTCCATCACGTAGGCCTTCCTTGATGGCGGCAATGTCGCGCGAAGTTCGCAATGGTGGATTGACCTTGAAGACGGGATCGAAGGTTTCGAGTTGTTCGTCTGTGAGAGTGAAGTGATGAGGAGCTGCCTCAGCAGTGACGCGAACTCCCGATTCTTTTGCTCGCCTGACCAACTCCACACTCCCTGCAGTCGACAGGTGAAGGAAATGAACACGGGCTCCAGTCAGTCGCGCCAGTTCGATGTCCCTGTGGACCATCAACTCTTCGGCGATCGATGGCCAGCCGGGAAGGCCGAGACGGCTGCAGCAGGCTCCCTCGTTCATCACTGCGCCATTCGTCAGTGACGTGGTCTCACAGTGCTGCGCAAGAGTCACATCGAGATCGACTGCGTATTCCATCGCTCTTCGCATGACGAGCGGATCCTGGACACCATTGCCGTCATCGGTGAAAATGTGCACACCCGCATCGCGTAACTCGGCCATCGGCGACAGAATTTCTCCAGCCCTGGCAATCGTGATCGCACCGGCGGGAAAGACGTCGCACAATCCCACCTCGGACGCTCGAGAGCGCACGAACTCGATCACCGCTCGAGAGTCCTGCGTCGGCTCAGTGTTGGGCATTGCGACAATTGCAGTGAAACCGCCTCGAGCAGCTGCACGAGAACCGGTCTCGATCGTCTCCGATTCCTCGCGTCCCGGCTCGCGTAAGTGGACGTGCAGATCGACGAATCCTGGAGAGATGAAGCAGCCACTTCCCTCGAGGATCCGTGTCGAATCGGGCAGAGCGTTGCCAGCAGGTACGACATGCGACACGACTCCACCCTCGATTCGCACGTCGACGATCGAATCGGGTGAACGCACCGAGGGATTCGTCGTGGTCGAGTCGACGATGGTGACCCTCATGATCGTCGTCGAACCCTGACCAGTCATCGTCCACGACCTTTCAAGCGTTCGTCGGGATCAGCGTCGGCACCAGCGAGGACATCGAAGAGAACTGCCATACGAACCGCAATCCCATTACTCACTTGACGTGACACGAGACTTCCCTCCAGATCGGCAGGATCGACCAGAATCTCGACGCCGCGATTCATCGGACCGGGGTGCATGATTCGAACTCCTCTCTCGAGACGCTTCAATCGGTCACGATCCAGACCGAAACGTCGTGAATACTCGTGCAAGCTGGGAACGAAGGCCCCTCCCATCCGCTCACGTTGCATACGCAGCAGATACACGACATCTACTTCATCGAGAACCTCGTCGATCGATGATGATGTGTCGACCTGCCACGGCGACACATCGAACGGAAGTAGCGTGCGGGGAGCAACCAACACGACGCGAGCCCCAAGAGAGGTGAAAGCCTCGATACCGGACCGTGCAACGCGACTGTGCCGCACATCTCCGATGATGGCGATTCGCAATCCCTGAAAGCATGACTCCGAAATCTCCCGTTCGAACGACTCGGCGAGAGTGAAACAATCGAGGAGAGCCTGCGTCGGGTGTTGATGAGCCCCATCTCCGGCGTTGATCACCGAAGCATCCGTCCACTGAGTCACCTGATGAGGAAGACCGGACGTGGAATGACGAACAACGAATGCCGATACACCCATTGCTGAAATCGTTTCGATCGTGTCTCGGATACTTTCGCCCTTGTTGATACTCGAAGCCGACACGTTGAAGGTCATGACATCGGCCGAGAGACGACGTGCGGCGGTTTCGAAACTGACTCTGGTGCGAGTGGAATCCTCGAAAAAGAGGCTGACGATCGTTCTGCCTGTCAACGCAGGAACCTTCGGGACAGGTCGCGCATTGACCTCAGCCATAGCCCGAGCGGTGTTCAGGATCCGGACGAGACCAGAGGCACCGAGATCTGCTATTGAGATCAGGTGTTTCATCGAAGTTCGCCTTCTATGATTCGAACACCGTCGCTGTCGGCTTCGACTTCGGCTGTTCTGCTCGTTGGCAGATTCTTGCCGACGAAGTCCGGCCGAATCGGCAATTCCCGGTGGCCTCGATCGACGAGGACAGCGAGTTGGACCCGTTCAGGACGACCGAATTGCGCAAGAGCGTCCAGAGCTGCCCTGACAGTCCGACCTGTGAACAACACATCGTCGACGAGAACGACAGTCGCACCAGTGAGATCCTCTTCGATCGTGCTCGTCGAGATCGCTGTCACCGGTCGCAGGGAGATGTCGTCGCGAAACAACGACACATCGAGTGAGCCGAAGTGAGTGCTCACTCCGCTGCGAATCGTGCGAACAGATTCGACCAAACGCTCAGCCAGCCACACTCCACCCCGCTGGATACCGATGATGTGCAGACGATCCGTGTGGTGGTTTCGCTCGATGATTTCGTGTGCCATTCGGGTCAGCACACGGGAAACATCGCCACCTGTGAGTACTTGCGCAATTGTCGCCGGCTCGACCGACGACGAATTGGAAGAGGAAGCGGCGCCTTCGTCTCGAGGCACGGCATTTTGTTCCCGCGAGCGGGGATCCTTCGACAATTTTCACCTCCGTACGAGCCTCGCAGGACTCGTTTCACGGCCGAGCAGAAACTATCAGGTCTCTCGAAGGTGAACGAGGAACTCGCTCAGATCTCCGGGCAACTCGGACTCGAAGGTGATTCTCTCACCTGTTGTCGGATGATCGAAGGAAAGTCGGTAGGCGTGAAGGAACGGACGCTTCAACGCCACACCGGATCGTGCTCCCCCGTACACCGGATCACCGACGACAGGATGACCAACTGCTCGAAGGTGGACTCGAATCTGATGTGTCCGCCCTGTCTCCAACTCGCACTCGAGAAATGCCATGTCCGGGTCGTGGAACTGCTCGAGGACTGTGACATGAGTTCGAGCCTCCTTGCCACTCGAGACAACTGCCATCCGCAATGGATCCTGCGGGTCGCGAGCGATCGGAGCGTCGATCGTGAACTCGACATCCGAGGGCTTTCCCCAAGCCAGTACTCGATACGTGCGTTGCACTTCGTGTTCGGCGAGCATCTCCGCCAATCGTTGGAAAGCCTCCGCGCTGCGACCGACGACCAAGAGACCTGATGTTCCCTGATCCAACCGATGGACGATCCCTGGTCGATTGGGAGCACCCACCTCTGCAATCTCCGGGCATCTGGCGAGCAGACCGTTCACC
>JBJTGN010000456.1:0-13732 GCA_046093905.1 Actinomycetota bacterium | reverse complement strand
CCTCGCACCCCCTGTACAGGGTAACGCAGTCCCCTCGGCACCCCCCTGACAGTGCTTCGACGCCAACTGAGTCCCACTGCGGTGCGAGATCGAGGAGGAACATGCTCACCTCGCTGCACGTGTCGAAGATTGCGCAGAACGACGAGTCCTCATGGGAATAGACGTCTGCGAGGGCGACGCTCAGACGAGCGACGATCGAAAGTCGTCGCTCCGGAGCGTCGACCACACTCACGGTGGAGTCGATGGCGGACACCTCGTGGGGCAGATCCGTTCCTCCAATGCCGGCAAGTTCAGGTGCGAGAACCAAGAGGTCCGGTGGTTTGACGAGGGGAGGCAGGGTCCACGTGAACAGCAGTGAGAATTCGTATCCCTCGGGTGGAGGGGAGCTGGGATCGTCGAGGTTCGCCATTTCGTCTTCGAAACCGAGCAGCGCTCGCGGATCGACCTCGAGTGACAGGTGAAGGTCGATCGGGCCGTCGCAGGCTTCCTCCGGATGCAAGTCCACTTCCCAGAGTTGGCGCAACGAGTACGTCTCCACGAAGTGGCGCTCGTCGTGGACATGGAACCCGTGCTCGATGGCATGGCTCTTCATATCGGAGACGAAACCGGCCACATCGATGAATGCCACGTCCTCACCCTAATCGGGGCAGTCGAACTACCCTGTGGCAGTGGACGCGACTGAGGTGCTCGATGTGTTCGATGCCGTCGCCAGGGCAGTTTCTGCAACGCTTGCCGATGTTCGTGATTGGGGCGAGAGTGGCGCGCGCAGTGGCCAGTACCTCGCAGATGTTCTCGCTGACGACGCAGCACTGCCCATCTTGCGCTCGGCAGGATTCGGCATCGTGTCCGAAGAAAGTGGCATCGAGAACCCGAATGCAGATGTGATCGTGTGCCTCGACCCGCTCGATGGTTCGACCAACGCAAGCAGGGGAATTCCCCATTTCGCCACATCGCTGTGTGCGGTGGACGCTGATGGTCCATGGGTGGCGATGGTGGTGCATCAGGCCATCCCAAAACGCTGGTGGGCGGTGCGCGGTGAAGGTGCTCACAGTTCGAATGGACGCCTCGAAAGAGCAGATGGTCGACCCTGGTCAGAGGCGCTGGTTGCGATCTCCGGACCTCCGCCGCGAAACCCAGGGTGGGGCCAGTTCCGGGCCTTGGGAGCTTCAGCCATCGACCTGTGCCTCGTTGCCGAGGGGACGGTCGACGCGTTCATCGACATGAGTCCGAGTGCCCACGGTGTGTGGGATTACGCAGCAGGGTTGTTGATCTGTCGTGAAGCAGGCATCGAAGTCTGTGATGCCGAAGGGCGCGAACTGATCATCCTCGATCATCATGCGCGTCGAACACCGGTGGCGGCGTCGCAGGTGTTACTGCCCGAGGTGATGCGAGTGCGTACGTCGAACCGCTGACGTGCTCGATCGAGCGACGGAAATCCTCAGCCTGCGTCAGCGGCTCGCTGGCCTTCGTGCCAGACGCGAGACACGCTCGGATGACGAAGTTTGCCGAGCGCTCGAGCTTCGATCTGGCGCACCCGCTCGCGCGTGATGCCGAGCCGATCACCGATCTCCGCCAACGTCATCGGATGATCATCGATGCCGAAGCGGGCTCGCAGGACCTCTTCCTCGCGCTCTTCGAGTCGGCGGAGCTGTTCCACCAACGCTCGCCGTTCGAGAGCAGCAGCGGCTGCTTCGAAGGGTGAGACAGCAGCCTCGTCGGCAATGAGATCTCCGAGTTCGGACTCCCCATCGTTATCGAGCGGTGTGGACAGCGACACAAGAGGTCGACGGTGCTGGCGTACGAGTGAGACCCGCTCCACGCTGACGCCACTCAACTCGGCGATCTCCTCGAGCGTCGGCGGACGGTCCAGTTCGGCAGCAAGCTTTTCGGTGCTCTGGTCGATGAGGGAGTACACCTCTCGCACATGGGAGGGCACACGGATGGTGCGCGACGAATCGGCGAGGGCTCGACCGATGCTCTGGCGGATCCACCAGGTTGCGTATGTGGAGAATTTGAACCCTTTTTCGTGGTCGAAGCCTTCGACAGCCCGCATGAGACCGAGATTTCCCTCTTGGATCAGGTCGAGAATGCTGAGGCCCGCACCTTCGTACCGGCGGGCGACGCTGACGACCAAGCGCAAATTGCACTGGATGAACTGCGCCCGAGCGTCATTTCCGGCGTGAACCGTACGGACGAGAAGAGTCCGCTCTCGACCTTTGGGGGCAGGTTCGCCATCGAGGTCCTCTTGGGCCAGACGCCCGGCGATCATCAGTTGAGCGAGACGCTTTTCGTCGGCTGCGGTCAGGAGGGGGTACGTGCCGATGTCGTCGAGATACTGACGAAGCAGTTCGTTCTCTGCATCTCCCGGTCGCGGCGCCACGAAAAAGAAGGTAGTTCCGTCGGGTGTTTCATGGGTGGATACCTGCGGTCAGGTGACCGCTAGGCTTCCGTGTCCTGTCGGGCGCATAGCTCAGTTGGCTAGAGCGCTTCCCTTACAAGGAAGATGTCGGGGGTTCGAGTCCCTCTGCGCCCACTCTGAGATGTGTCTACTGTGGGGAGTCGTCACATTGTGATGATGTCAGCCTCGCCAGAGTTGCCATGGGGTGAGAGTGCGATCGCAGCCAGATAGCACAGGTGTTGCTCGTCCGTTGTCGCGCGCTGAGACGTAGCAGGAGCAGACGATTTCCATGATCAAACGTCCAAAAGCGACGTTCATCCATGGAGCAACTCCATCTGCGAGATCGGCGCGAAACGCTCGCAATTGATCGAGATAGCCCAAGGACTCGATCATCGGTGGATGTGTGGTGGTCGCGGCCAATGCAATGGGCACGCCGTTGCGTTCGAGCATGATGTCGGGCATCAACTCGAGTGTCACTGCTGCTGACTCAGATGCAGCCTGGAGACTCCAGTGTGACGTATCGGATCCTCGCCAGCTGACAATCACTCGCGCTGAGAGCCCACCGGAAAAAGCCATCGTGACCTCGGCATGTTCGTCGGTCTCATCGCCGTCGAGAACCGCCGAAACCGATATGACCTCTCCGGCTCCACAAGCGCGGGCGCTGAGCACCATCATCGCAAGTGGATGAACTCCGAGATCGAACAGAACGCCTCCGCCCCACGTCGGATCGAGGAAGTCACCCCAGGTAGGGGGGCTCTGTTCCATGCGC
Source organism: Actinomycetota bacterium (assembly GCA_046093905.1). Lineage (GTDB taxonomy): Bacteria > Actinomycetota > Acidimicrobiia > Acidimicrobiales > Ilumatobacteraceae > Casp-actino8. The sequence goes on along the minus strand of JBJTGN010000456.1, from coordinate 10,565 downwards.
GCGGAGAGGTGCTGCAGCGTCCCCATGTCAGCAAGTTGGGAGATCCACTTGCGAAATGACGGCGCATAGGCAAGGTTCTCCGCGTAGAGCACTCTGTTCGCATATCGCTCGGCGACCATCACCAAGCGGTCGGCTTCATTGAGCGTGGTCACGAGGGGCTTTTCTACGACGACTGCGGCTCCGCGCTCGAGACTGTGCACGACATCGTCGAAGTGTCGAGACGGGGGAGTGGCAACGATGACGATGTCCGCACCAGCGGGAAGACCTGCGTATTGGATCGAGCGTGCGGCGAGTTCGGCGGCGCGTCGGTCAGCGCGCTCGCGCGAACGCGAGGCCACGGCGACGATCGGCATGCCGAGTGACCGTGCGGCAATGGCATGGGCATGACTGATCATTCCCGCTCCGCACAGAGAAACTGATTGTGTCGCTGCTGTCATGACTCTTGACGATTCATGAGGTCGTCGACGCTGGTGCGGTTTCGAGCAGCTCAGCGACCGGCTAGTTCGGCAACGACTGGCGCAAACGACTCCACATCGGACGCACCCACGATGATGTAGCTGAATCCCCAGCGTTCGCGACGAGCAAGAAGGTCCTCGACGATCTTGCTCGGTGGGCCGACGAGAGCAAACGGAGTCTGTTCGACCATCGTCGTTTCGACGCCCATCATCGTGGCGATCCCAGCCATGGCTTCCGCCGGAGAGTCGGTCACATTGACAAGGAATGCCCGCACATTCATTTCGATCGACGCGAGTCGATCACCAGCTGCGTCCCGCACAATGGCGACCTTTTCATCGACCGCTTGTGCTGTCATCGTCGAAATCGCATCGGGTCCGATGACGCCTGCGGCCATCGTGCCGTTGATGCCGATGATGTCGGCTTCTCGCGCAGCGATCGAGAGAACTCGCTTTCCTCCGCCGCCGATGAGTATCGGAGGACACGGCGCCTGAACGGGTTTCGGGGTGCCGTTGTAGTTGGCGATGGTGTAGTGCTCTCCTGAGAAGGAAAACGTGTCTGGTCCCATGGCACCCTTGATGACGCGCAGTCCTTCGACGAAGCGATCGATACGCACCTTGGCCGAGTCGTAGGGGATGCCGAGCTGGTCGTAGTCGCTGATCATCCAGCCGGCTCCGATGCCGAGTTCGAGGCGACCATCGGACAGAACGTCCATCGTTGCCAGTTCCTTCGCGAGGACCGCCGGGTGCTTGTAGTCGTTGTCCCACACGAGCGCACCGATGCGGAGGTCCTCTGTGACGTCAGCTGCGCACATCAGAGCGGGAACAGGGGCGAGCTGGTCGTCGTAGTGATCCGGCATCGTCAGGCACGAGTAACCGTTGGTCTCGGCGCGGCGGGCGAGATCTGTCCATTCCCGGCGAGAACCGGCTTGTGAGGCTTGAATACCGAAGCGGAAAGGGCGAAGTGGCGTGGTCACGTATGTGACGGTACTCCGCTGAGGTGACCACGACCCGACCGGATCGGGAACTACGGTTGAAGTGCTGTGCGATTGATCACCTGGTGGATGCGGCTGAGCATCGTCATCGTGGCGGGGGCTCTGGTGGTCAGCGCTCTCGTCGTGTCCGTGGCTCCGCGTCTGTGGAACGCCGTGAACGCTCACGACCAGGACCCGATCACATTGCCCGAATGGGGCGGTATTGCTCAGCGAAGTTATGTCTACGACGCGAAGGGCAATGAGATTGCAGCGTACGAACTGGAGAACAGCCAGCCCGTTTCGCTGTCGCAAGTTCCCCAAGAGGTGATCGATGCGATTCTGGCGGTCGAGGACCGTGAGTTCTATCGACACAAAGGTGTCAATGTTCGCGGTTTGTTCCGTGCAACGCTGTCGAACTTCGAAGGTGGGGCCCGTCAAGGAGCGTCGACGATCACCCAGCAGGTCGTGAAGATCGAATACCTGGGCGGACTCGAGCGGGATGGTCGCTACAAGTTGCTGCAAATCGTCTACGCGCTACGACTCGAAAAGGAGCGCACGAAAGAGGAGATTCTCGAGCGCTACTTGAACACGATCTTCCTCGGGAACAACACCTACGGAATTCAGGCTGCGGCCGAGGTGTACTTCGGGAAGCGAGTCGAGGATTTGACCCTCGTGGAAGGGACATTCTTGGCGGGTTTGATTCAGGCGCCGTCGAGTTACGACCCGATTCGCAAACCGGAGCAGAGCAAGCGCCGATTCACCCAAGTTCTCGATTCGGTGGTCGAAGTCGGACTGATGGAGCAAGACGAAGCGGACGCGATTTCGTCATGTCTGCAACCTTTCGAGACCGACGAACAGCGGACTCGATGCGAGGGGAGTTGGCAGATCCCCGAAATCGTGCGCAGCATTCCGGAAAAGACGATCCTGCGGACGCACTTCAGCGAAGAAGTGAAGTCGTACCTGTTGAACCGCAGCAACCTTCTCGGCGAGTCGTACCGCGAGCGATACAACCGTTTGTTCCGCGGGGGCCTGCGCATCTATACGACGCTCGATCCGGACATTCAGCGTGCAGCCGAAGTGGCCAAGACCGAGAAATTGCCACAGAACCTCGCTGGCATCGAAGCTGCGGTCGTCACGGTGGACAGTCGGACGGGCGCAGTGCGTGCCATGGTCGGCGGTCGACCGTTCGTCCCCGGTCGCAATGAAGTGAATCTGGCGTTGGCAACTCGTCAGACGGGTTCGAGCATCAAGATCTTCATTCTCGCGGCCGCAATCCAAGCCGGTGTCCAGAACAACGATCTGATCGACGGAACCTTGCCGTGCACCTTTCCGAACCCGGATGATCCAACCAATCCTTTCGAGATCGGTCAAGGCGTCAGTCGGGGCGTCAGCACACTCGAAGAGATGACATGGTTCTCCATCAACTGTGCCTATGCACGCCTGTCACAAGCTGTGGGTCTCGACCGAGTTGTCGACACCACCTACCGGATGGCCACGAGCGAATATCTCCGACCAGCTGCAGTTGAGACGACGCGCGAGCCGATTCGTCCCTACGCATCATTTGCAACTGGGGCGAACGAGATGAGCCCACTCGACATGGCATCGGGAGCTCAGACGTTGGCCAACGGCGGAGTGCACATGGAGCCCTACCTCGTCGAGCGCATCGAGGATCCACAAGGAATCGTGTACCAGCACGAGAATCCAGGCACTGTCGTTTTCACTCCCGATGTTGCGAACCGCATCACCTCGATCCTGAAGGGCGTGATGACGAGCGGTACGGCACGTCGTTCTGCTCTTGCTGGGCGTGAATCCGCCGGGAAGACGGGAACTCAGGACAACAACACAAACGCCTGGTTCGTTGGGTACACGCCCGAACTGACGACGGCTGTGTGGGTCGGTCATCCGGATCTGTATCTGCCGATGAACAACATTCCCGAATTCGTGGCTGCAGGTGTACGCCGCGTGCAAGGAGGAACCTTCCCTGCCGCCATTTGGAAAGCAACGATGGATGCAGCATTGTTCGGAGTTCCTCCGAGTCGATTCGCTGCGCCTCCGTCGAACCTGCGGGAACCTTTCCAGATCTTCTTGCCCGGGGTGGACTGCCTTGCGTATGCGACCCCTCAAAGTTCTCTCGACACGTTGCTCGACCGGTTCTCGACGACGTCGACGACACAGGCCGACGACCTCGAAACTCCTGAAACGACCGCTGTCACGAGACCAGTCACACCTGGATCCGGTTACGGGACGGTGGTCGACCCTCCGCCCGCCGTCGCCCGGATCACGACAACGGTGCCGCGGGGGATGATCGACCCCATTTGGCCCGTCCCGACGGTCGATCCCAATGAGTACGCGGTCGTTCCTTGTCGGCCTGTGCCGTAGCGTCGTGGACGTGGACGTGATCGATCGGGGGTCTGTGTGGATCTGAATGCCATGCTCGACCTTCAACAAGTCGACATCTTGATCGATCAGGCTCGTCATGCGCTCGACCATCTCGCAGAGCGGACGGCGCATGGACATCGCGCACAGGATTTGGTGCGTATCCGATCGCAGAGAGACGACGTACGGCGAGATCAGCAGGCACAAGAGTCGGAACTGGCGTCGATCGAGGCCGAAAGTGGCGAAGTCGACAAGCGCCGTGCTCGACTCGAAGGTCAATTGAAGACTGTGATTGCGCCACGCGAAGCAGAAGCGTTGCAGCACGAAATCGCAACACTGACTCTCCAACGCAGCGATCTCGACGATCGCGGAATCGAACTTCTCGAAGCAGCGGGTCGAGCCGAAGAGCGTCTGATCCAGCTGTTGCACCTCGAAAAGGAAGCAGCGGACGCCGAAGAGATGGCCCGAGCCGATTTGGAGCGAGCGATGTCGATCATGGACGCCGAGATCGAGCGTCTTCAGCAGCGTCGCAGCGAAGCAGCAGCGATCATGTCGCCTGCTGACCTAGCCGAATACGACAAGCGCAGGAAGTCGTTCGCGGGGATCGCTGTCGCCGAGATCAAGCACGGCGTGTGCGGGGGGTGCCATATGGACATCTCGATTGCGGAGTTCGACGCCATCAAACGTCTACCGCCCGACGCGATTGTGGAATGTCCGAACTGCAGTCGTCTCTTGGTGCGTTGACCATGTTGTTGTGGTTCGTTGGAACGTCGGTTCTTGTGGTCTGGTCCGTTTTTCGAGATCCTCGGTTCGATTATCGCTTCTTGATCGCGGGAGTTCTGCTTCCTGATGTGATCGACGGAATTTGGGGTGGAGCACGCGGTTTTCATTCCGTCACGATGAGTGTGGCCGTGTTGTTCGTCGTCATGCTCACGACGATCGGCCGCAGGCCGTGGCGCAAGCGATTCTTGGCAGTTCCTATCGGCATGTTCGTGCATCTCATCGTCGATGGTGCCTTCGACGATACGAAAGTGTTCTGGTGGCCCGTCACAGGACTGTCGTTTTCAGACAGCCAGTTGCCTGTCGTCGAAAGAGGCATGGTCAACGTGCTGCTCGAGTTCGCAGGTCTCGCTCTGTGTCTGTACGCCATTCGCCGATTCGGTTTGCGCGACCCGCAGCGTCGCCGGACTTTTCTTCGGGAAGGGTGGCTCACGGCATGACCGCAGGCCAGCTCGTCATTGTGCGTCACGGTCGTACGGCGTACAACGCACAAGGCCGCCTGCAGGGTCGCACGGACAATCCACTCGATGAAGTCGGTGAGGAACAGGCGAGGCGTGTCGCTCGCCATCTGAAGGCGACCGTGGATGGAGATCTTCTCGTGGTGTGCAGTCCTCTCATGAGAGCACGTCAGACCGCGCAGGCAATTGCGAATGAACTGGATCTCGAGGTGACGGTCGATGAGCGCTGGATCGAAATCGACTACGGATCACTCGAAGGTCTTCGTCAGATCGATGTGCCGGGAGATATCTGGTCGGAGTGGCGACGAAACCCTTCGTTCGCTCCAGAACAGGGTGAGTCGCTGGTGTCAGTGCAGGAACGGGTCGCGTCTGCATGTGACGATCTGATGGACCACCTCGAGGGACGAACGGCGGTGATCGTCACCCATGTGTCGCCGATCAAATCGTCGATTGCTTGGGCGCTCGGCGTCGATGTCGGAGTCGGGTGGAGAACTCAACTCGACACTGCATCGGTGACGCGAATTGCCCTCACACCGAGAGGTCCGGTTCTGCGCACCTTCAACGAAATCGCTCCCTGATCGATTCGTGCAGTTCTGCCCACGGCCCGACATCGAACGGGTCGAAGTCAAGGGGATGTGGTTAACATCTTTGGGTCCCGAAGTGCTTGCCGGACGGCGGGGAGCACTTCTCGAGAACGGAGAGTTCCATGCCCGAAGCAGTCATTGTCGCGACATCCCGCAGCCCCATTGGTCGAGCCAACAAGGGTTCGTTGACCACTCTGCGCACGGACGACATGGCCGCACAGATCGTGCGGGCACTCATGGCCAAGGTGCCCCAGGTCAAGGGCTCCGACGTCGAGGACCTGATCATGGGCGTTGGTCAGCCTGCAGGTGAGGCCGGTTTCAACCTTGGACGCATCGTGGCGCTGCTCGCCGGTATTCCGGAAGCCCCAGGCGTCGTCGTCAACCGCTACTGCTCCTCGAGCCTGCAGACCATCCGCATGGCTGCTCATGCCATCAAGGCAGGCGAAGGTGATTGCTTCATCGCCGCCGGAGTCGAAGCTGTGAGCCGGTACGCCTCGGGTGCGTCTGATACCGCGCCGAATCCGATCTTCTCCGAGCCCGGTCAGCGGTCGCAGTTGCGTGCGGGCGGCGGTCAGCCGACGTGGACGGCGCCGACCGGTCTTCCCGATGCCTACATCGCCATGGGCCAGACAGCGGAGAACGTGCGCGAGATCGAAGGCGTGACACGCGAAGAGATGGACCAGTTCGCGAAGCTCAGCCAGGACCGTGCGAGCTCGAATGTGGCGAACGGTTTCTTCGAAGCAGAAATCACGCCCTTGACGCTTCCGGACGGGACGGTCGTAACGAAGGACGACTGCCCGCGCGAGGGTACGACCCTCGAGGGCCTTGCCTCTCTCAAGCCGGCTTTTCGCCCCGACGGTCAGATCACCGCAGGAAATGCCTGCCCGCTGAACGATGGTGCCGCAGCTGTGATGGTGATGAGTGACACCAAGGCCAAGCATCTCGGGATCACCCCTCTGGCCCGCGTCGTGTCGAGCGGTGTGTCTGCCCTCGACCCCGAGATCATGGGTCTCGGACCCATCGAAGCGAGCCGCCAGGCGCTGAAGCGGGCCGGCATGACGATCGACGATGTCGATCTCGTCGAGATCAACGAAGCATTCGCTGCCCAGGTGATTCCGTCGGGGAAGCATCTCGGTGTCTCTTGGGACAAGTTGAACGTGCACGGAGGCGCAATCGCTCTCGGTCACCCCTTCGGCATGACCGGTGCTCGCATCATGACCACGTTGATCCATGGTCTGCAGGAGACGAACAAGACCATCGGACTCGAGACGATGTGTGTCGGTGGTGGCCAGGGTCTGGCCATGATCATCGAACGCCTCAGCTGAGAACGGGCTCGGACCTGTCGAGGTCTCGAGCGAGGACACGGGCAACCGTGCCCATGATCAGAACGCTGATGCCGGCAATCGTGAAGAGCTCGGGTGCCGACAAGTAGCCGTTACCCCATGTCGCAAGCATTGCGACGACTGCAGCCACGAGTTGAGTGCACGCGCCGGCAAGACCCTGTGCTGCTCCAGCTCGCCCGGGCGGCGCGCCACGGGCGAGAAGTCCCTGCGCTGCGGGTGCTCCACCTGCCTGTGCGCACGATTCGATGACCCCGATCGTGATCGGCAGGAACGGTGAGGTGAAAACGCCGTAGAGCGCAGTGAGCGGAGCGACCACGATGACAGCCATGAAGGCGATCCCGACCTGTCCCCGGCGGTCAGCGAGCCGGCCTCCCGCCCGTGACAGCAGCACGAACGGGATTGCATAGACAGCAAGGCTGACGCCGACGAGAGTGTCGCTTGCTCCAAGATCGGTGAGGAATCGGTCCCAGAGACTGTCGTAGAGACCGACGGGGAGGGCAAGCGACACGAGGAACAGAATCGGAACCAGAACCGAACGATGGCGCAGCAGACCGAACGCGAGTCGTTGCGTTCCAGCCATCCAGGTGAGCGTCGGGAGATGCTGTGTGCTCACGATGACAGTTGCGATGAGTGCCGAACAGGCGAACACGATGAACGGCAAGCGCAGCCCGAACGGACCAACGAGAAGACCGCCGATCACCGGACCGGTCACGAATCCGGCGAGCTCGATACCGCCGAGAGCACCGAGTCGCTCCGAGACTCGTTCGGTGTCGAGCGATGCCATCAGTGCTCGTGCAGGAGGGAGGAAGCAGCCCGAAGCGGATCCGGCGATCGCACGTGCAAGGACGAACACGGCCAGAGAGGACCCGAGTGCGAAGACGAGATTTCCAATGACGGCGAGAATCGTTCCGGCAATCAACAGATGTCGGGCGCGACCTCGATCGGCCAGAGGGGCAATCGTGACTTGCACGACGAATGATGCGAGGAAACCCGCCGCAGCAATAAAGCCGAGACCGGCATCGCCGAACCCGTATACGTCCTGCAAGTTGCCCATGAGCGCGAACACGACGGAATTGCTTGCAGCAAGAGTGAATGCAGCGCCGAGCAGAACGCGCTCGGTGCGTTTCGTCGATGAGAGAGCGGTCATCGACGCGAACTCTCGGCAATGACGGCGTCACTCAATGCCGACCACTGTGTGCGAGCGATGTCTGCCCATTCGTCGAACGGGCGATCGGTGAGTGCGACAAGAGCAAGGCCGGCATCAGGATCGACCCAGAACATGGTTCCTGCTCCGCCGAAATGGCCCGCAGTGCGCGGCGACGTGCGAGTACCCATCCAGTGAGGGTACTTGTCCCCACGAATCTCGATTGCGAGCCCCCACGGGTTGGGATCGAACGACCCCATGCCGGGCACGATGCCGGCAAGTTCGGGGTAATGCCTCGACAGTGCATCGGTAGCGGTTGATGCAGTGATCAACGTCGGTCGGAGGATCTCACGTGCGAACGCGAGCATGTCGCGCGCACTGCTGTGAACGGCGTGGGCAGGTGATCCCCGTAGGGTCGTGTCGTCGAGACGCAGGGGAGTGAAGACCGCCTCGCTCAGGTAGGCATCGAAGGGAATCCCCGTCCGAGACCTCACGTGCTCGCTCGCCACCTCGATTCCGGTATTCGAGTAGATGCGCCGTGTGCCGACATGTGCAATGGGCTCTCGACCCTCGAAGGGGTATCCCGCCGCATGGGCGAGACAGTGTCGCAAGGTTGCGCCAGGGGGTCCGACGGGATCGTCGAGGGAGACCGACCCTTCTTCGACCGCAACGAGAATGCCCCAAGCAGTGAAGACCTTCGACAGCGATGCGAGGCGAAAGACGAAACGATCGTCCCCTTCGGTTGCCAGTGTCGCGTCTGCGTCGGTGACCCCGGCACAGGCGTGGTCGACCGGCCAGTGCCGAACAGCTGCGAGGACCTCGACGAGGTGGTGCTCAGGCAAAACCGGACGAACGCAAAAGCTCAGCCACGCCGAAGGCGAGGTCGAGGCTCTGGCGGGCGTTCAGGCGCGGGTCGCAGACCGTCTGGTAGCGATCGCTGAGATCGGCATCGGTGAGGTCCTCGGCGCCGCCGAGACCTTCGGTGACGTTGTCCCCGGTGAGCTCGACATGGATTCCACCCGGCCATGTTCCTTCGATGCGATGCGCATTGACGAAACCGGCAATTTCACGAATGATCTCATCGAAGTGACGCGTCTTGAGACCGCTGGCAGACGTGAACGTGTTGCCGTGCATGGGATCACAAGCCCACACAACGGGGTGTCCGCTGTCGCGCACAGCCCGCAGGAGCGGCCGCAAGGAGTCCTCGACTTTGTCTGCTCCCATGCGGCTGATCAGGGTCAATCGACCGGGGATCTGGGCGGGGTTCAGCGTCTTGCAGAGTTCGAGAACGAAATCGACTGTGGTCGTCGGACCGATCTTGCATCCGATCGGGTTGCTGACGCCGCGCAGGAATTCGATGTGAGCTCCATCGAGTTGACGGGTGCGCTCGCCGATCCACAGCATGTGAGCCGAGCAGTCGTACCAGGCCCCGGTGAGTGAATCCTGTCGAGTCAGCGCTTCTTCGTAGCCGAGGATGAGAGCCTCGTGACTCGTGAAGACATCGGTCTCGTGCAACGACGAATTGTGCTCGGTGTCGACCCCACACGCTCGCATGAAGCGAAGGGCCCGTTCGATTTCAGTTGCCACCTGTTCGTATCGCTGACCTTCGGGGCTCGAAGCAACGAATTCCTGAGTCCATGCATGAACTCGAGAGAGATCGGCGAAACCACCTTTGACGAACGCCCGAACCAAGTTCAGTGTTGCAGCGGACTGGTGATATGCCTGCACGAGTCGGTCCGGAGCAGGGATGCGAGCTTCAGCCAGGGGAGCGGGATCGTTGACCATGTGACCGCGGAACGAAGGAAGCTCGAGATCCCCGATCTTTTCGGTGTCGCTACTGCGAGGCTTTGCGAATTGGCCCGCCATTCGGCCGACTTTCACTGTCGGAACACCGAGGCTGTAGGTCAAGACCACTGCCATCTGCAAGATGACGCGCAGTTTCTCGCGAATGTTGTTCGCAGAGAACTCGTCGAAGCTTTCGGCGCAGTCGCCGGCCTGCAACAAGAACGCGTTTCCGGAACACACCTGGGCGAGATCGTTCTGGAGGGATCGGGCCTCCCCGGCGAAGACGAGCGGGGGATACGAGGCGATCTGCTTCAGGGCTTGATCGAGAGATCCGTCATCGGGCCATCTCGGCTGTTGGACGGCGGGAAACGAATGCCATGACGAAGGGGTCCATGTTGCAGCCATGCCGGAAAGCCTAACGACCTGACGGCTGGAGCCGTCAGGTCGTTTTCACGTCATTGTTCGGGGAAACAATGCTCAGATTGTGAGCCGGTGCTCAGGCGACGAAGATGTCTTCGGCTTCTTCCTTGAGGCCAGCAACCGCACGGGACACGAGACGACGTGCTGCTTCGGCGGTGACGCCCAACTTCTCTCCGACTTCACGGAAGCTCTTGCGCTCACCATCGATGAGGCCGAAACGAGCCTCGACTGCATAGCGGGCACGCGGAT
>JBJTGN010000455.1:0-1771 GCA_046093905.1 Actinomycetota bacterium | reverse complement strand
GTGGGAGTATGCGTGCCGCGCCGGAACGATTACGCCGTTCAACACGGGGGAATCACTTCAGCGAGATATGGCTCGCTTCAGTAAGACCGAAATGTGGTCGCCGCAGCAGACGGCTCCGGTCGGTTCGTATCCGCCGAACGCATGGGGCTTGTTCGACATGCACGGCAATGTTTGGGAATGGACGGCTGACTGGTTCGCGTCCGACTTTTACAAGACCAGTACCGGCACGGATCCGACCGGACCCAAGAAGGGATCTCACCATACGTTGCGGGGCGGTTCCGCCTCCGTGTTGGCTCATGAATGTCGCAGTGCGATTCGCGGCGAAGCACAGGCCGACGGGCCAACGAACTCCGCCGTCGGGCGGTTTGAGCAGATTGGCGATTTTGGCTGCCGTGTAGCCTGCGAAGTGCGATCCCCTGTACCCGCCACTGAGGAGCGCCTCGGCCATACGGCGATCGACATCCGCACTTTCGACCTGAAACGCGAGGTGGTTGACCCTCTGAATCAGCTCAGAAAACGCCTCTGTGAGATCACCACGAGAGATACCGCGAGCCGTGTTCTCCCGCCAGGCCTGCTGGCATTTGTGCGAGACGGAGTAGGCCACCCGCTGATCATGCTCGCGCTAGTCAGCGATCTCCTCCGCGTCGTCCGGGATGCGATTTACGCAGATGATTCCCTCTCGATGGAAGAGGAGGGTTTCGTGACACCGATCGCTTGGGGCCTGATAAATCAGCTGGCCAAGCATCGAAAGGAATATGCGGCCGCGGCGTCGGACCCCCAACGCAATCTCCGTAACGCACTTCAAGTCTACAGCAGCGACACGAAGCCCTTCGGCTACGGCTGTTCAGCGACCAAATGGGCGGGCGCCGTCGTATGTCGGCAGGCAAACAGTGTGTCTCCGGGATCGTCGGCACGAGAAGACTACCTCGCCATTTTGCGAAAACTCTCCATCGCGATCCTGTCGATCGACAAACAGTCAGGCGCTGATGTCGGAGACAAGGCCGACGGCCTGCTGGCCGATGTTGTATCGGTGCTCCGATCGCCCCAGTAGGCAATGCTGCCCCAACCAAAAGGAATCAGCGACCGTCTCTTGGCCAGCACTTGCAACACTTCCTCCCAGCGATAGGCTACCCCGCGGGAGGTGGTCGCAGATTCGCCGATTACTTCGTGTGAGATTGATATGACAAAAAAAGACATCGTCAAAACGATCGCGGATCAACTTGACCTCCCTCAACTTCGCACCAAGGAGTTGGTTCAGAGGACGTTTGATGCGCTCATTGAGGCGCTTGTGCAGGAAGGGCGGGTCGAACTGAGAAACTTCGGCGTCTTCCAGATCAAGAAGCGGGACGCTCGCATGGCCCGCAACCCTCGGACGGGCGAACGGGTTACGGTCGTGGCTAAAAGCGTCGTCACGTTCAAGCCCGGCAAGGAAATGGAGGCACGGGTGCGAGATCTTGATCGCAGCCTTGGCGCTGGAAACGCCATCGCCGACGACCACTCGATCTACGAGGAGATGGACGACGCAGGGGAAGACGACGACGCAGGGGATAGCGAGTGAATTGCGAAGTCGTCTAAACAGAGACAACATCCACACGAACAAGAAGGAGATATCCGGGAGACCACGTCACCCTGCTAGCACTAAAAGCTGCGGTGTTTCGCCGCAGCGGAAGTAAGGCTGCAGATTCGTCAGTGGTTCCGATCACTCCAAGCTTCGAAGAGGAAGCGAGTCACTGGACGTCAGTCCGAGCTAGAGTTGGATTTACGACAAGCG
>JBJTGN010000454.1:0-4243 GCA_046093905.1 Actinomycetota bacterium | reverse complement strand
TTCCGCAGGTGTCCCCTGTCGACGGGAGTGACGAAGAGATCGACGCTTCCGGACAAGACGAGAAGAGCATGGGTTTCGTCGTCAAGACTGACTGTCGATCCCCCCACCGGCGTCGCATGTTGACCCAACACATCTCGGAGGAGCTGTGCGATGCGGTTGTTTTCGATCGTGGCCACTGGACTACGCCCCGATCAGTTTTGCGTAGGTTCCGTTTGACAACTTCAGCATGTCGTGTGTCCCGCGTTCCACGACCTTGCCGAATTCCAGGACGATGATCTCATCAGCGTCACGGATCGTGCTGAGTCGGTGGGCAACGATGACACATGTGCACCCTCGCCGACGAAGATTGTCGTCGATGATCTGCTCCGTCTCGGTATCGAGTGCGCTCGTAGCCTCATCGAGGACGAGGATCCTCGGATCGGTCGCAAGTGCGCGGGCGATTTCCAGTCGTTGGCGTTGTCCCCCGCTCAGGTCACGGCCGGCCTCACGGATGACGTAATTGAGTCCACCCGGCTTGGCCATGATGTCGTCGAAGATTCGTGCGTCCTGAAGCGCTCGATAGAGAACGTCGTCGCGAATCGAATCATCCCAGAGCGTGAGGTTGTCTCGAACGGTTCCTTCGAACAGGAAGATCTCTTGATCAACCACCGAAATCGAGGCGGCGATGACATTCCGTGCATAGTCATCGGCGGGGCGACCGTCGAAGAGAATCTCGCCGCTCCATGGTTTGTTGAGTCCTGAGATCACCTTGGCGATCGTCGATTTACCACTTCCCGAACCCCCGACGAGGGCAACGCGCTGCCCGGGCGTGAGAGAGATGCTGAAGTCTTCGATGAGAGGTGCGGCGAGCGGCGAATATCCGAACGTGACCGAGCGAAGCTCCACCGCGCCGGCGAACTTTCCCTCGGTGACCGCTGGAAGCCGCTCGAACTGTGCTGCGACTCGATAGTTCTCGACGTCATTGAGACGATTGAGGTCGGCCGTTACATCCTGAAGTTTCTGGCCGATCTGAGTCAGGTTCTGTACTGGACGGGTGAATGAGGTGAGCAATCCTTGGAAAGCGACGAGTGCGCCAACGGTGAGCGCCCCAGATATCACCTGCTCGCTACCGATCCAGAGCACGAGTGCCGTTGTGAGAGAGACCAAGAGCGTCGGAACGACGTCGAGGAGTTGATTCGAGACACCGAGTTGTTGCTGGCCGTTCGACACCTTCGTCTGGAATCCCGCCCAGCGAGCGAAGAAGTCGTTCTCCGTACCCGTCGCCTTGAGAGTCTCGATCATCTGAAGACCGTTGTAAGTCGTACTCGTGAGACGACCTTTGTCCTGTCGAAGGCGACGCGTTGAGTCGACGCGTCTACGGGCGACCGCGCGGAGAATCAAGATGTTCAAAACGACCAACGCAACACTGATGAGAGTCAGCAGTGCGTCGTAGGTGAACATGAACACCGCGTAGAAGACAACGAGTATCACCGAAATGACCGAAGTGGCAAGATCCCTCGATAGCAACTGGGCGACACTGTCGTTGGCTTGAATGCGGCTCGACACGTCTGCTGGTTGCCGCTGCGAGAAGAAATCGACGGGCAGCCGAAGAACATGGCGTAGAAAGCCTGATGAGCTCTCCAAAGCCATGCGAGTCTCGAGTCTGAGCAGGTACTGCTGTTGGATTCTCGTGAGGGCCATCGCTGTGATGCCGGTCCCAAGCATGAAGGCAATGAGCGGTCCGATCCATTCGGTGAATCCAGCTGTCAGCACACGATCGATGAAGATCCGGTTGAACGCCGGCGTGATCAGTCCCGGAATCACCAGGAAGAGACTGGCCAGCATCACGAGGGTGAGGGCTGGACCACCACCTCGAAGGCGCGAGACGAGGCTGCTCAGCGAGCTCGGACGGTCGCCTCCCGGTTTGAAGTCGGGTCCAGGCCTGAAGGTCAATGCAACCCCGGTGTACGAGTTGTCGAAGTCCTGGTACGAGACGGTCCGGGGGCCGGTGCCCGGATCATTGAGATGAACTTTGTCCCCCGAGAACCCTTCGACGACGAGGAAGTGATGGAAGTTCCAGAACACGACGATGGGTGTCGCGAGGTCCTTGAGGCCGACGGTCTCGATCTGATAGCCCTTGGCTTCCAGACCATAAGAACGAGCGGCCTTGAGCACGTTCGATGCCTTACTTCCATCCCGAGAAACGCCGCAGGCCACGCGGAGTTCTTCGAGTTTCACCCATTTTCCGTAATAAGCCAGGACGATCCCGAGGGAAGCCGCCCCACACTCGACTGCCTCCATCTGGATCACTGTCGGGGTCTTGGCTCGTCGCCCTTTGCCGATCGGTAATGAGGACGATTCGGCCGGGCCAGGCCGCTCGGTCCGTGTGCTTGCTTCATCGACGCTCATCGTCAGCCTCCGAACACCAGATCGATCGGACGGGTGTCGCCTTGGGTGATGAGCGCCGTGAACCGGGCTGCGGCTGGAATTGCGAAGGGTGGACCGGTCTTTGTCGACCACTCGTAACCAGACGGCGTCGAGGGATCGGTATTGAGACTCACGGTGACGAGCACTGGCTCGCCATCGTCCAGAAGGGAGTCGGCGAACTCAGCGTTGCTCAACAATGAAATGATCGCCGCTCGATCGAGGGGCGAGGAATTGACTGAAGTGACCTTGCCGCGGAGGACTCCGAATGCAGCAGGTGGAACCGCGTCCAACTTCAGGTCGACACTCATGCCCGGTGCCACTGAAGCGACCTTGTCGGCGGGTACGAAGACGAACGCCGCTTGTGAGCCATCACCGGCGTCGGATCGAACGGTCAGGTAGAGAGTGTCCCCGATATCGATCACCTTTCCGACACCGATCAGGACGGCAGTGACTTCTCCGGCGAATCGGGCTGTGATGTCGACCAATTCACCACCTGACTCAAGGCGTGCGATCGTGTCGCCTACTTCGACGAATTGACCCGCTTCGATGCTCACCTCCGTGATGAAGCCGGAAACCTGGGATTGGATCTCATCGACACCGTCTGCTGCCGCGATCATCCCCTTCCCCGCGATCTGAACAGGGACGCTCCCCGTGAAGCCCCACACGGTGAGTCCCGCCAGCGCAATTCCGAGGACCGCGAGGCCGACCCAACCCTGGCGCTTCGTCACCTTCATGAGAAGGTCCAGGTCGTCTGGCTTCTGCATTTGATTGAGAGCCTTCACCCTGAACTGAACCATGGTTCTCCTCTTCGAATTCCGGTTGACCGTTAGGTCGAACCGGGTGCTTCCATTTCGTCGGTTACTGCAGGACGCGAACCGATGACGAACTCGCCGACCGATCCCTCCACAAACATTGGGAGTCCGGTAGCGGTGGCGAACGCTTGCGAGTTACCACCACCAAGGGCACAACACGCCAACCCCATCGCAGTTGCGGTGAGGTAGAGGGCCTCGTACAAGACGCCGACGTGTTTGAGAATCAACGCATAGGCCATCGATTCGTACTTCCACATTGCCCGTCCGAATCGGGCTGCTACGAGTATCGAGACCTGAGGCGTGGTGTCCATCGTCGAAGTTCGTTGAGCGTATTCGAGCAACAGCCTCGTCTGTGGATCCGCAGCACGGATCAATTCGAGACCATGACCACCAGCGTCGTAGTGGTACAGACCGGCCTCGATTCCGCTGCAATGGTGGACCAGCGGATACATCTCGAGTTCGTGAAGTGCTCCGCCACTGGGTATCTGCCGGAACGAGAGTTCATGACGGCCGTCGTGCATCGTCGCCTTCACCGCTCCGACCCGACCGAGTAATTCACCCAGTTGGCTGACCGTGATCGGATTGGAATCGTCGTGCGACCGAATCGATGCCCTTTTCGTCACAACCTGGCTGAACGGCGGATCGTTTTGTCCGATGTGTTCCAGGTCGAGTGGTGCGAATGCCGTCCAACGTTCGGGGCTCGTGTCGAATCGTGGCCGGATCGCGGGCTCGGACTGCACCGACCCCTCCCGGTGGTATGTGCCGCCGTAACCGCCCCGGTGAGAACCGACTCTGCTCATGGTGTGAAACCACAAGTCGGGGAGCGACCAGAGATGTAGACCTGGCACCTCGGGATCGTCGACGAATCGAAGTGCCCCGGATCGGACAGCCTGGTCGGCGATCATCACGACATCTTCTGTCGGTCGTCCGACAGCTGTGGCGACCTCATCGACCGAGCATGATCCGTCGAACGACAGGAGAA
This sequence comes from Actinomycetota bacterium, assembly GCA_046093905.1. Classification (GTDB taxonomy): domain Bacteria; phylum Actinomycetota; class Acidimicrobiia; order Acidimicrobiales; family Ilumatobacteraceae; genus Casp-actino8. The sequence goes on along the minus strand of JBJTGN010000454.1, from coordinate 43 downwards.
CCCCAACCCACGAGACATCGAGTAACGACAGGTCCCAGCCTGT
>JBJTGN010000453.1:0-3856 GCA_046093905.1 Actinomycetota bacterium | reverse complement strand
GCTGCAATCGATGGTGTCGAACTCTGTTTCGAGTATCCGACTCGGGACATCAACACCGGTCTCAATGTGCCCGAGCCGGGATGTGTCGTTCTCGACTCGATTCAATCGCTCGCATATGCGCGTAGCCGCTACTTCGAACAGTTCAAGGACGGTGAGTGGCAAGTCGACGGTCGTGCTGATCTCGGTCGCATCGAGCGTCAGCAGCTGTTCTTCGACACCGCCATCTCCCGGTCGGTGTCTCAGGTTCTTTCGAACCCGTTCCGGTCGGGTGATCTCGTTTCGGCAGCTGTCGGGTCCTTGCGAGTCGACGGTGGTACGGATCTGATCGAGATGGCCAATGCGATTCGTCCAGTTGCATCAGGCGGGATTGTGCGCGTTCCACTACCGGTCTATGGAGACACTGTTAGGGACAAATCGATCCTGCGTCTGGCTGAAGGTTCCCCCGCAATTCTCGAGTATCTCGCGGGTGGAGGAGACCGAAGTCTGTTCGCACGTTGAGATCGAGTAGCGACTGAGTCCTTGGGCGAGGTGCCAGTCGCCATGGAAGATGGCAGACTGTCGTGGTCACAAGTTGATGAATTCGACGAGGTTCCTTCGATGAAAGCCCTGATCTTGGCCGGCGGCGCCGGAACCCGTCTTCGGCCGATCACACATACGAGTGCGAAGCAACTCGTTCCGGTCGCCAACAAGCCGATTCTCTTCTACGGAATCGAAGCAATGGCTGCTGCAGGCATTCGTGAGATCGGCATCATCGTCGGCGACACGCGAGCCGAAGTGATGAACACCGTCGGCGATGGCTCTCGATGGGGTGTGCACATCACCTACATTCCCCAAGACCAGCCTCTGGGGCTCGCACACTGCGTACTCATCGCTCGCGAATTTCTCGGTGACGAAGACTTTGTGATGTACCTCGGTGACAACTTGCTGCAACAAGATCTTGGAGCGTTCGTTCGCACCTTCGAGAACGCTCGGCAGTCTGCCGGCGCACCGGTTGCACAGATCCTGCTCAAACAAGTCCCCGACCCGCATCGATTCGGAATTGCCGAACTCGACGGCGATGGACACGTCGTTCGACTGGTCGAGAAGCCGGTGGATCCACCCAGTGATCTGGCACTTGTGGGCGTGTACTTGTTCGATCGTCACATTCACGAAGCGGTTGCTTCGATTGCGCCCTCGGCTCGCGGGGAACTGGAGATCACCGATGCCATTCAGTGGCTGATCGACAACAATTTGCGCGTTCGATGTGAATTGTTGAGTGGCTGGTGGATCGATACCGGCAAGCTGACCCCCCTCCTCGAAGCGAATCGCTTGTTGCTCGAGGGCATCGAAACACGGATCGACGGAGATGTCGACGACGCCACATCGATCGATGGCCGTGTGATCGTGGAAGCGGGCGCATGCGTCAGAAATTCGACCCTGAGAGGACCTCTTGTCATCGGTCGGGATGCTTTGGTCGAAAACAGTTTCATTGGTCCGTCATCGGCAATCGGCAACGGATGTGAGATCGTCAACAGCGAGGTCGAGCATTCCGTCATCATGGAGCGAAGTCGAATTCTCGACATCACGCGACTCGAGGACAGCCTGATCGGGCGCGAAGCCGAAGTCACTCGCTCACAACGCCGACCCCGAGCCTTGCGCTTGATGGTCGGAGACCATTGCCAGATCGACACGGAGTGACCAGATGCCCGAAGTGATACCGAACGAAACGATCGACGGTGTGTACACGGTCGAACCTACGATCCACGGAGATCAACGCGGACTGTTCATCGAGACATATCGACGCGAGTGGTTCCCTCACGGAAGAGAAATGATCCAGGGGAACAGATCCAACAAGCAGGCTGGCGCGGTCGTCGGACTCCACTATCACATGCATCAGGCCGACTACTGGTACGTGCCGGTCGGGACGATTCGCGTCGTCCTGCACGATCTGCGCGTCGGTGCCCCGACTGAAGGCAGGACCCTGTCGATCGACATCAGTGGGGACAATCACATCGGGGTGTTCATTCCACCTGGCGTGGCACATGGCTTCGCTGCTCTGACCGATGTCGTCATGACGTATCTCGTCGACGGCTACTACAACCCGGCAGATGAACTTGGCGTTGCTTGGAACGATCCGGCAATCGGTGCCGACTGGGGTGTGGCCGATCCGATTCTGAGCCAGCGGGATCGTACGAACCCGCTCCGAGCGGACATTCCTGTGGAACGTCGCCCCATATGGCCGATGAGGACGTGACATGAAGCTTTTCGTCACGGGTGCTGCGGGTTTCATCGGTTCGAACTACGTGCGTTGGGTGCTGTCGAACAGCGACGACGCGGTGACGATCTACGACAAGCTCACATATGCAGGAAACCTGGCGAGCATCCGCGATGTCATAGACGACAGGCGGTGCAGATTCGTCCAAGGCGACATCTGCGAACCGGACGCGGTTCTTGCAGCCATGCAGGGCCACGATGCAGTGGTCCACTTCGCGGCTGAGAGCCATGTCGATCGTTCGATCGTCGACCCGTACGCATTCATCAGAACGAACGCAGATGGGACGAACGTGATGTGTGATGTCGCCCGACAGGTCGGTGTCGAGCGGTTTCTCCATATCTCCACCGATGAGGTCTATGGAAGTATCGACGTCGGCTCATTCGCCGAGACGGATCTGCTGACGCCGCGGTCTCCATATTCTGCGTCGAAAGCTGCGAGCGATCTCATCGCTCTGTCCTATGTCACGACCTATGGGTTGCCCGTCGTCGTCACGCGATGTTCGAACAACTTCGGACCGTACCAGTATCCCGAGAAATTGATTCCGCTCTTCACCACCAATCTGCTCGACGGCAAGAAAGTTCCTCTCTACGGAGACGGTGGCAACATTCGCGATTGGATCCACGTCGAAGACCACAACATCGCGGCGCATCTCGTGCTCACCAAGGGCACCGTGGGCGAGGTCTACAACATCGGTGCTCACAACGAAGTCACGAACTACGAGATCACTCACCTGTTGTTGGGTCTGTGTGGAAGAGATGACAGTTTCATCGAACCCGTAGCAGACCGACTCGGCCACGATCGCCGATACTCGGTTCATACCGACAAGATTCAGCAACTCGGTTGGGCTCCGCGTCGGACTTTCGAGGAAGCCCTTGCAGAAACTGTCGAGTGGTACAAGACCCACCGCGACTGGTGGGAGCCGCTTAAGGCACGTGCAATCAGCTGAGGAATCGAACATGTACTCGATCGAAACGAACTGCTCTCGATGAAGCTGTTGATCACGGGCGCCCGAGGCCAACTGGGGCGCGAGTTGACCGCTGTTGCCTCTGCGAGCGGAGAAGCTCCAATAGCCGTGGATCTCGACGCACTCGACATCACGAAGCGGGATGCGGTTCATGACGCCCTGGTCGAGATGAGACCCGATGTCGTCATCAATTGTGCGGCGATGACCGCAGTCGACGCATGTGAAGAACGTGAAGACGAAGCGATGTCAGTCAATGGCCATGCGGTCCGTTGGATTGCTGAAGCTTGTGATGCGATCGGGGCTCGATTGGTGCAGATCAGCACTGATTACGTCTTCGATGGCACGAAGGCAGGTCCGTACACCGAGTCGGACGTGCCGAACCCTCAGAGTGTGTACGGCCGCACGAAACTCGTCGGGGAGCAAGCTGCCCTCGACTTGGGCGAGGCCGGTCTTGTCGTTCGAACTTCTTGGGTGTGCGGTCTCCACGGTTCGAACATGGTCAAGACCGTCTTGAGGCTGCTCGAGGAGTCGCGTCCGATGGCATTCGTCGATGATCAGATCGGCCATCCGACGTTCGCTGCAGATCTTGCGGCAATGGTGTACACCTTGGCGCTGGACTCCCGAAGTGGGATCTTTCA
>JBJTGN010000452.1:0-5622 GCA_046093905.1 Actinomycetota bacterium | reverse complement strand
TCCTGATGCCGCGATCTTGTCGGAGGACACCGGGCGATCGTCGTGGCAGTCGATCAAAGCTGTCGTCGAAATTTCGCGCAGCCGTGGCATCGGGCGTTTGATCCTCGTGAGCGATCCGTTCCACTCGTTGCGCATCAAGTTGATGGTCGAGGAGCTGGGCTTGCGAGCCACGACATCGTCGACGGGCACCAGCCCGGTGCGGGGGAGTCAGGCGCTCGTGCGTCATCTCGAAGAGGCAGCGGGGGTGGCACTCGGTCGCATCATCGGGTTCGAGCAGGTGGAGTTCCTCACGGGTTGACGCCCGCCCTAATTGCCCATCGTGCCGTGGTCCGATGGAACGCCGCCCGCATTTCATCGCCGTTCGGCAGGGTGCAGGCGAGAAGTTCGGCGATTACACTCGGAGCGTCCAGTGGGAAGTGGTGTAACTGGCAACACAGCAGATTCTGGTTCTGTTATTCAGGGTTCGATTCCTTGCTTCCCAGCCAATGAAGGTCAGTCGGTGCGGATAGCGTCGGGTGATCTCAGGCTCCCATCGTCTAGTGGCCTAGGACACCACCCTCTCAAGGTGGCGGCACGGGTTCGAATCCCGTTGGGAGTGCCAATCCGTCTCCCAAAACTCCTTTCGGCCGCCTCCTGATCCTTTTTCAGCAAGGTGTATGGTCCGAATACGCCGAATAGGGTTGTGGATCATTTGACTTAATTCGGTGGTCCTGCGTTACCCTCGCTTCAGGTTGAATGAGACTAGGTCGGTTGTCAGCACATCGTCTTTGAAGACCTGGAGGACACGTCATGAACAAGATTTTCCGCTCATCGATGTTGCGCAAGTTGGCAATGGGGCTCACCGTCGCCGTCACCCTGACGTCCCTGCTGCCTGTCGATCCCGTCAGTGCGTCAACGTTCAGGTTGACGGTTACCAAGACAGGATCGGGAACGGGCACAGTGACGTCGAACCCAGCGGGAATCAATTGTGGCTCGACGTGTCGTGCTGATTTGCCGGCTGGAACGGTCCTATCATTATCTGCCACTCCATCTGTTGGCCACACATTTGCTGGGTGGTCTGGAGGCCTCTGTAGCGGCACAGGAGTGTGCATCGTGTCGCTCACGTCGGCAAGGACCGTGACGGCGACTTTCAGCGCCGTACCGAAGAATCTGACCGTGAACAAAGGGGGAGTCGGTGTCGGGACTGTGTCATCGAGACCGACAGGTATCAGCTGCGGGACCTCGTGCTCGAGATCGTTTGCGGTTGGAACTTCGATCACCTTGACAGCAACGGCTTCCAGCGGCCATCTGTTCACCGGTTGGTCCGGCGATGGGTGCTCGGGCACGTCGACGACATGCACTGTGTCGATGACCCAAGACCGAACAGTGACAGCGACCTTTCAACCACGACCAACGCTGTCGGTGATCAAATCTGGATCGGGTTCGGGCACTTTGACATCGAATCCGGCGGGCATCAACTGCGGTGCCAGGTGTACGAGCACCTCTGGCACCTTCGATACAGGAGCGTTGGTGACGCTGACCGCTACGCCGGCATCCGGGAGTCGTGTGTTTCTTTGGTCCGGAGGCGGATGCTCCGGTTCGGGTAGCACGTGCACTGTGACGATGGATGTTGCGAAGAGCGTGACGGTCAGTTTCGAGAGAAACATCACGCTGTCGGTGATCAAGGCGGGTTCGGGCGCTGGCACTGTCACGTCGAACATCAGGGGTATCAACTGCGGAATCACTTGCTCGTCCCTCACTCTTCTGAATGAAGTCGTCACGTTGACGGCAGTGCCTCTTCTAGGGGAGGAATTCGCTGGTTGGTCGGGAGGTGGTTGCAGTGGTACGGGTACCTGTGCTGTCACCATGAGCGCGTCCAAGTCTGTGACAGCGACCTTCGTGCAGGTCCCCTACCAACTCGACGTCGAGACGGATGGTGACAGCGGTTCGGGTCGTGTGTACTCGAACATCGTTGGTATCGACTGCAAGACGGGGAGCACCTCGAACACTCTGTGCTCGGTCTCGGTTCCTTCAAGAGTGTCGATGACATTGACCGCTATGCCCGACCCCGGCTTCGCCTTCACCGGTTGGGAAGGTGTCGCCGGTTGCGACGACCTCGGACCTTGCACGTTGTTGATGACCGAAGACCTGATGGTGACGGCCTCTTTTGAGGCCGGCTACTTCCTGACAACGAGCAAAACTGGTAACGGCTCGGGAATGTTGACCTCGGATCCTATGGGCGTGGAATGTGGGTCTCTGTGCACCGGCTCGTTCGTGGCCGGAGAGGATGTGACTCTGACGGCTGTTGCGGCCTCTGGTTCGAAATTCGATGGTTGGTCTTCGCCGATTTGTGGGACTTCGCCCACTTGCACACTGACGATGGACGCTTCGAAGTCGATTTCTGCTGCATTCACGAAAATCGAATACGAATTGGATATCGATGTCGATATCACGGACGGATCGGTATCGACGAATGTTCCTGGCAACGACTGCGGTACGGGTTGTACTCAACTGTTCTACAATCAGGGAACACGTGTCAGGCTCGTGGCCAGTGCGAAGCCGGGGAAGATTTTCAGCAATTGGAGTGGTGACTGCGAAGGCACTTCGGTCGTTTGCAACTTGTTGATGAGTGAGTTCAGATCTGTCACAGCAACCTTCGAGCCGAGCGTCGATCTCACGGTGACGAAATCTGGTCCTGGCTCGGGATCCGTAGTGTGGAGCACAAACGGACTCGACTGTGACTCACCGTGCACCCGCGGATTTCATGCAGGCACCGAGGTGACGCTGACAGCGACAGCCCAGTCAGGCAGCATCTTCCGAGGTTGGTCCGGAGGCGGGTGCTCCGGGTCGGAATCCACATGCACAGTCACCCTCGACGAGGCGACAGCTGTTGAGGCTCAGTTCGGTGTGCCGTTCACCTTGTCGGTACTCAAATCCGGGTCGGGCACCGTTTGGAGTTCGGGTTCAATCAGTTGCGGTTCACAATGCTCGGCCACCTTCTCGGAAGAGACAACAGTGACCCTGACTGCGATCCCGACCAATGGGTACCTGCTCCTGAATTGGTCTGAGCCATCTTGTGGTTCGGAAACGACCTGCGAAGTCAATGTATCGGCTAGCAAAACGGTGACAGCCAGATTTGCGCCCATTGTGAACCTGACGATTTCCACCACAGGAGGTGAAGGCGCAGGGACCGTTTCCGTCAATGGAACAGATTGTTCGGGAGTCTGCGTGTTTCCGTTCCCAAGGGGATCCGTTGTGTCTCTGGTGGCCTCGCCGAGTGGAAAATTCACAACATGGACGGGGCGGTGCAGGGGCAGTTCCCCAGCGTGCTCCGTGAGCATGTCACTGTCGACATTCGCCACAGCGGCGTTCATCCCATGAGGAGCGACTGAGGGGACCCTTGGTGCCGTTCCAACCAAATGAACGTTGACAGTTCCGCAAACCCGCTGTTGCGGAAGGCTTCAGAAAAACTCTTCAGAACGCGTGGCAATGTGCTAGGGGCGTCGTTAGGGTGCAAAAAGAGGGATGTGAGGACTTCTCTCGTTGAGGACAAGGAAAGGTGCGGTGAGGACCGTGAACAAGTCTTTGATCAGAAGCCGTTGGGCGGCTGTTGGAGCTGCAGTAGCGGTCACGCTCGGTGGTGGCACATTCATGGTGGCGAACGCTGTCGATGCTCCGGATCTTCTCTTCACGGCGATCACGCCGTGTCGACTGTTGGACACCCGTTCAGATGTCGATCCAGTAGCGACTTCCAAGGTCGAGAACCTCGGCATCCGCAAGGGCGTCGTCCAGGACAAGACCAAGGGAAACCGAGCCAGCAACGACATCACGGTCATCTTCGATAAGGATGCGGTGAACAACGCCAGCAACAACTTCACTCTCCAGTACGGCAACACCGATTTTCGTCCGATTCTCGGTGACTGCGATGTCCAGTTTGAGGGCACTGGGGACCTCGTGGGCATCACGCCGTCAGCGCTGCTGCTGAATGTTACGACCGTGAGCATGACGGCCAATGGCTTCGTAACGATCTATCCGTGGCAGACGCTAACGAATGAAGGTACATCGGTGTCGAATCGCCCGTACTACTCGAACTTGAACCCGATCTCGTCGCTGCCATCGGTGTCGAACAATGTCACTGTGATGCTCGCTACAGTCGGTGCGACAACGTACATTCCGGGTGTGAAATGTGCATCGGGTAGCCACAGCAGCGACTCCGATGGAGACGGTCTCTACTCTGGGTCGGAGTGCGGAGGTCTCGACGGGTTCCGTGTCTACAACGAGAACGGCAACACCCACGTGATCATCGACGTGCTCGGCTATGACGACGGAGGAGTTTGACCAATAGGAAACGGACCGGGGTCACCTTCGGGTGGCCCCGGTCCTTTCGCGTCTGGGCACTGGTTCGCCTGACCGAATGCGCAAGGTCTGCGTATGGAGGGCCCTGGTCATCACTTGCTGATGCCACAATGAAACTGTGATCATCACGCGAATCGGGCGCATTCTGCGGCGGTGGCGTGATGCCATCGTGGTCCGGCGCAGCGGGTTCTGGAATGCCGACTGGTACCTCGTCCACAACCCCGATGTCGCTGCCAGCGGAAGCAGCCCTCTGCGTCATTACATCACTCACGGCGCAGCGGAGAGACGGTCACCCGGGCCAGCTTTCGACGCCTATGGCTACTGGTTGCTTAATCCGTCGTCGTCTCCGCATCCGTTGCTGCACTACCTGCGCCGGCCGAAGAGTGATCGACATCGCGTGCCCCTACTCGGTCTGGTCGAGGCTGCTCATCCAGTTCTGTCGAGCGGCTGGTTCGATGCCGAGTGGTATCGGCGACAACGAGCTGTTGCTCCTGGCGTTCACCCTTATGTCGACTACGTCCAGTACGGCGAGAAGTCCGGTATCTCGCCGAGCCCGGTTCTCGACATCTCTGCCTTTGCGAGCCAGATTCCAAAGGATCTGCCGACAACGTGCGCTCTTGCTTGGCTGATCGACCGGAACCTGATCTCGGAATTGCGACCGCAGGTCGTGTGCGGACCGGATCCATCTGGTGCCGATGTCATCGTGCCAAGGTCGGGGCGATCGCCGGCGTCGACCCTGTCGGTACTCGCAACTGTGCATGCATATTACGCAGATTTGCTTCCCGAAGTGTTGGGGCTGCTGGCAAACCTTCCACCGGGAGGCACGATCGCTGTCGTCGTTCCCGATGCCGACAGGGTGCAGTCGACCCACGATCTCATCGACGAGATCCTCGGCCCGTCCGCTCGGCGACACGTTTTGGTGGTCGAGAACCGTGGCCGCAATTTCGGGCCGCTGGTGTGCGATCTGGCTCCGCTGATCGGCGAACACGACATCTTTGTGCATCTGCACACCAAGAAGAGCGTGTATTCGGGTCGACAGCAGGACGAATGGCGTCAGCATCTGTATTCGACAGTCGTCGGCACACGCGGACTCGTCGACACGATCCTTGGATTGTTCGATGACGATCCGTCGATCGGTGTCGTCTACCCGTCGGCGTTTGCCGGCGTACCGCACTGGGCACATCATTGGTTGGGCAACACCGGTGTCGGTCGGTCGCTGTATCGGCGGCTGGGGCTCGATCCGGAACTCGTCTCGGGCATCGTCGACTATCCGGTGGGGGGCATGTT
>JBJTGN010000451.1:0-7130 GCA_046093905.1 Actinomycetota bacterium | reverse complement strand
GGCCAGGACTGCGGCAACGATGAATCCGATGAGTCGCCAGGGGATCTCGTTGCTCTTTTGCGGTCCAGTGCCAGCACTCGTGTTCTCGTCCATGATTCTCCTTGTCGCTTCTCCTCGGGGGTTCTCGTCGAAATGCGGAACGGAACCTCGGAAGTTGCCGAGACCGACTTCATGCGCCGAATCATCGGGACGCACTGCTCGGGGCAGGGAAATTCTAACGGGAGTCTCGTGAATCGGGTCGAGGCTCTCGAGGGAGACCGAGCAGCCTTTCTCCGATGATGTTCTTTTGCACCTGGCTCGTGCCACCAGCGATCCGCCCCCCAGGGGCGGCCAGAACCCCGAATGACTCCGGACCGTCGAGAACGGATTCGATACCAGCGATGTCGGACCGCAGGATCGACGTTTCGAACATCATTTCGGTGATGCCCAGCTTCATCAGCGATGCCGCAGTGGAAGCCACCGGTCCTTGTCGTTGGGCCATGGCCTTGTAGGCCATTCCGCTGGATAGCAGCTCGACCAATCGCTGCCGTTCGTGGACTGAGAGGTCTCGGTCATGAGCCAGTCTCGAGATGGAGTCGAGCCGGCGTTCGAGAGAGATGACACTCGTGCCGATGTGGCCGCGTTCCGAAGTCAAGACAGCCATTCCGACTCCCCAGCCACCGTGGAGGGGGCCGAGGAGAGCATCGGCTGGAACGTGAACATCGGTGAAGAACACTTCGTCGAACTCGGACTCGCCAGTCATCTGCTTGAGTGGCCTCACCTCGATACCAGGGAGACTCATGTCGAGAAGGAAGAAGCTGATTCCTTCGTGCTTCGGGGCGCTCCAGTCGGTGCGCGCCATGAGGATTCCCCAATTGCTGTAGCGCCCGCCTGAGCACCACACCTTTTGTCCGTTGACGACGAAGCGGTCACCGTCGCGTTCAGCGCGTGTCGACAGAGAGCCGAGATCGCTGCCGGCTCCCGGTTCGCTGAACAACTGGCACCACACATGATCGGCACGCAAGGTTGCCTCGAGGTGGCGGGCTTGCTGCTCAGGTGTGCCGAACTTCTGGATCGCGCCACCTGCGAGAACGAGGCCGACCATGTTGAAGAGGCCGGGCACTCCGGCAAGTGCACATTCGTAGAGCCACTGGGCCTGATGAGCTGGAGTCAAACCCTGTCCACCGAACTCGATCGGCCAGTGGATGCCAGCGCGTCCACTCGCGAAAAGGTGTCGTTGCCATTGCAGACCCTGCTCGACGAGATCGGGAGGACAGATCGCGCCGTAGTCGCGAGGCGCTTGCTCGGCGTGAGCAGCGAGCCACGCCTTTGCTTCCTGAGCGAACTCCTCGACACTGATCATGGTCCGGGTCCTTCGACTGACGAGGATCAGGCGAAGAAGGGGAGGAACAACTGTGTTTCCTCTCCGAGATTCGCGGGCACGGCGTAACCGGTCTGATCAGTGATGGTCGACCAGTTCGTCTCCACGTCCTCAGGGGTGAGATTCGGCGAATAGAAGCCTTTCGTCTCTCCGATGAACACTTGGGCCACTCGACCCCCGCCGACCGAGAAGACTTGGCCCGACGCGGGGCAATTCTCGTGGGCGAGGAACGCAACGAGGGGTGAGACATGACCGGGGTGGAGTTTGTCGGCCAGTCCTCCCATGATGTTCTCTGTCATTCGAGTCAGAGCGAGCGGAGCGATCGCGTTGGCCTTGAGGTTGTTTCGGGCGCCTTCGACGGCGAGTACTCGCGTGAAGCCGACGAGACCCATCTTCGCAGCGCCGTAATTCGTCTGGCCGAAGTTGCCGAAGATGCCGGCTGCTGACGACGTGGAAACGATCCGTCCGTATCCCTGTTCGCGCATGCGAATGAACGCGGGCTTGGTGACGTAGAAAGCACCTTTCAAGTGCACGTCGAGGACCGGATTCAACAAGTCCGGTTCCATGTTGTGGACGGCCTTGTCTCGCAGGATGCCCGCATTGTTGATGACGATGTCGACACGACCGTAAGCGGCGATCGCTGATTGCACGATTGCTTCGCCACCTTCTGGTGTGGCGACAGAGTTCGTGTCGGCGACCGCTTCGCCTCCCGCTGCTTTGATTTCGTCGACGACCTTCTGGGCAGCCGAGGTACTCGCTCCAGTTCCATCGACAGATCCACCGAGGTCGTTGACGACGATCAATGCTCCTCGAGATGCCATGAGCAGGGCGTGCTGACGCCCGAGACCACCGCCTGCTCCAGTGATGATCGCAACTTTTCCATCGAATCCGAGATTGGACATGGGACTCCTCTGACTGTCGGTTTGAGCTGATGTTCGATGTCGGCCGCTGGGACCGCTCGAACGAACAAGGTGACGATACCCGGGTCGCTCTCGCTCACTTCAGTCCGATCCGAATGCCCACGATGTCCCTCGACTCGAAGCTCTCGTCGTTGATGCTCTCGATTTCAACGAATGCTGTGCGTACAGCAACGAATGCTGTGCAATCAGAACGAATGCTGTGCAATCAGTTGGTCAGACGAGCAGCCAGGTCTGTCAGGCCTCTGTAGTCCAACTTGCCATTGTTCGCTCTGTTGACGCTCGGTACCACGAGAATTCGCTTCGGCGACTTGTAGGCCGCGAGATGTTGTCGCACATGTCCGATGACTTCGGTTTCGTCAATCGAATGGCCGGCGTGAAGCTCGACGAGAGCCGTCACCGATTGGCCGAATCTGTCGTCGGGCAAGCCGACAACTGCGGCATCGGCGATCGAAGGGTGAGTCTTGAGGGACTCCTCGACCTCTTCCGGGTAGACCTTCTCCCCACCAGTATTGATGCATTGGCTACCGCGACCGAGAAGGTGGACAGTCCCATCGGCATCGATGCGCGCCCAGTCGCCCGGAATCGACCAGCGCACTCCATCGATGATCTGGAAAGTGCTCGCGGACTTCTCTGGGTCCTTGTAGTACCCGATCGGTGTGTTGCCACGCAGAGCAACACGACCGATCTCATAGCTTCCCGGTTGAACTTCGCGTCCGTCTTCGGTCAGGACGCGCGTATTAGGGCCAAGGACGAATGTTGCCGTTCGTGAGGCACCATCGATCGTCGTGGTGTTCTGTGCCATACCGATTGCCTCGGAAGACCCGAGGGCATCGACCATGATCAGGCGAGAGTTGTGGGCGAGGAGGCCCTTCTTCGTTTCCGCGGCGAACATGACTCCACTCGAGACAATGACTCGCAGTGACGAAATGTCCCATCGATTCGGGTTTGCGTCGAGAGCGCGCAGAATCGGCTTCGCGAACGCGTCGCCGACGATCGATATCGAGTTGACCTTGTGCTCCTCGATGACGGTGAGCAGTTCGTCGGGATCGAACTTTCGTCCGCGGAGCGTGACAACGCATCCACCCACCATCAGGTTGCTCATTGCATTGAACAGACCGGTGCCGTGCATCAGCGGAGCAGCAGGAAGGTTCTTCGGTCCTGGTTTCGAGTAGCGGTCACCGAGTGCTTCGGCATCGGGTTCGGGTGGGAGTCGCTTGTTGTTGGTGCTGTGGAGTGTCAGGAACAGATCCTCCTGGCGCCACATCACGCCTTTGGGCATGCCAGTTGTGCCACCCGTGTAGAGCAGCAGCAAATCGTCACCGGAGCGGCCCCAGGGGGCGCGCACCGATTCGACGCCACCTCGTGAAGCAACATCTTCGTAGTCGAGGGCCCATGGAGGACATGGATGGGTCTCGTCGTCGACCCAGAGCCACGTGCGCACCCGCGGCACGCGATCTCGGATTCGATCGATCGTGTCGGTGAACGTCGCATGGAACACCACTGCGACTGCATCGGAGTTGTCCCAGAGATAGATCAACTCGTCGTCCGTGTAGCGGTAGTTGGTATTGACGGGCGCCAGGCCCACTTTGAATGCTGCGAACAGTGATTCGAGGTATTGCGGACAGTTGTAGAGGTACTGCGCGATCTTGTCCTGACGAGCGACGCCGCGGTCCAACAGTGCTGCGGCAACACCGTTCGCCCTCGAGTCGAACTCCTGCCAGGACCACGACCTCTTCCCATGCTCTTGGGCGGGCGCAGCGGGAAGTCGCTGAGCGACCATCTCCCAGGCATCGGCGAAATTCCATTGATTCGTTGCGGGGCTGGTCACTGCTCGATGGTATGCGGTCGAGGTGTGTCGAGAGGTCAGCAACGGTCAGCAAGCCGTCCCGAGCATGGACGACGGTTCAGCAGCACGCGGAGGGTGCCGTGAGGACAGGGATGATCCGGGCATGAGTTCCGTGCTCATGAGTTCCGTGCTCGTGAGTTCCATGCTCGTGAGTTCCATAGCCATGAGCTCCATGGGCGTGAATTATCGTCACCTCATGGATTTCGAGCTACCGGGACAGGACGATCCGCGACGCACGGACATTCGCGAGTGGATCGAAGCACATCCGCAACCGACTGGGCGCCAACTTGCAGAGGCGGGCCTCGTGGCCCCTCACTGGCCCAAGCCCTACGGGCTCGAAGCTGATCCGGTTCATCAGCTGATCATCGATGACGAACTTTCGAAAGCCGCGATTCGTCGGCCTGCGAATCCGATCGGTATCGGATGGGCGGGTCCAACGATCCTGTATGCAGGCACCGAAGAGCAGAAGTCGACGTATCTCACGAGACTCCTCTCAGGTGAGGATTTCTGGTGTCAGCTGTTCAGCGAACCTGGTAGCGGCAGTGACCTGGCCAATTTGTCGACGCGCGCAGTGCGTGACGGCGATGAATTCATCGTCAATGGCCAAAAGATCTGGACGAGTGGTGCCCAGTTCGCAAAATTTGGAATTCGGATCGCGCGCACGAATCCTGATGCTCCCAAGCACAAGGGTGTGTCGTACTTCATCTGCCCGATGGATCTGCCAGGAATCGAAATTCGTCCGATCAAAGAGATGACAGGCGGCGCAACGTTCAACGAAGTTTTCTTCACCTACGTCAGACTTCCAGCAGCGACTCTCGTCGGGGAAGAAAACGAGGGTTGGCGTTTGGCGAAGGTGACTCTCGGCAACGAGCGTGTCTCGTTGTCGACGGGGGGCGTTCTCTGGGGAAGTGGTCCGACGGCTCTCGAGATGCTCGACGCTGTTCGACTCCAAGGCCCCGTCACGGATCCGGTGACGCGCCAGCGACTCGCAGGTGTCTACACCGAACATGTTCTTCTCGACTTGATCCGCATGCGAACCCTGTCTGCGAGGTTGCGAGGCGAGCAGCCAGGTCCCGAAGCCAGTATTCGAAAGATCCTCGCCGATGAACACGGGCAGAACGTGATGGAGATTGCCCGGGACCTCATTGGCGCACATGCGATGTTGCAACATTCCGATGGAGACGGTCGAGAAGATCATGTGGGTCTCGGGGGTGGCGGGGGAGTGGGAACCCGACCTCTCGAGCACGTCGGTTGGTTGCATGGTTACCTCTTCGCCCGTTCGTTGACGATCGGCGGAGGAACGGGTGAGGTTCAGAGAAACATCGTGTCCGAGCGGGTGCTCGGACTGCCCCATGACGTGGACGTCCAACAGGGAATGAGTTGGTCACAAGCTCAGCGAAGTCCACAATTAACGTCGTGAACAGGATGCAACAGAGGAGAACATCATGACGCTCGATACCGCAGGAGGCACCCGACCAACATTCGACTTGTTGGATCCCGAGTTCTATCGCTCGAATCCACACGAGTCATGGGCTTGGATGCGTGCAAACGAACCGGTGTATCGAGACGACCGAAACGGATTGTGGGGCGTGACTCGCCACAAGGACATCCAGGATGTCGAGCGTCGGTCTTCGGTATTCGTGTCCAGCCTCGGATATCGCGCCAACTGGTCGCCTGATGAAATCAACATGATCGCCCAGGACGATCCGCGCCACCGCCAACAGCGAATGCTCGTTCAGCCGCGTCTGAGTCACAAGGCAGTCGCAGACCGACAGCCGGAACTGGACAGCCTTGTCGACGAGTTGATTTCCGGATTGATCGATGGCGGTGCTTCTGGTGTCGAGATGATCGATGCATTGGCAGGTCAACTGCCGGCGCGCACCACATGTCGACTGCTCGGCTTTCCCGAAGAGATGTGGCCTCAGGTCAAGCAATGGAGCGAGCGCCTGATGCGCATCGACATGATCCATCGTGATGGAACACAGTTCTCCGAGTTCATCGACGCAAATATGCAGTTCGCATCCGTTCTCGGGATGATTGCGCCGGAGAAGATCGAATCAGCAGCCAAAGGCTGTCCGATGAACGATTTCCTCACTGTCTGGTTGACCGAGGCAATCGACGGGGCGACGCTTTCGCCCGAGGCAGTGGTGCACGAGACCGGCCTCTTCATCGCGGGAGGCGCCGAGACGACTCGTACGGCAATCAGCCATGGACTTCGCACATTCGTCGACCACCCCGATCAGTGGGAGGCAATGGCGGCAGATCCGAGTTTGGTGCCCGGAGCCGTCGAAGAGGTGTTGCGATGGGTGACACCTCTGAACAACTTCTTCCGTCGTGCGATCGTCGATTCGGAGATTGCCGGTCGCCCCGTCAAGCGCGGTGACCGCATCATCTTGTTGTATCCGTCGGCGAATCGTGACGAGACTGTTTTCGATCGCCCATTCGAGTTCGATATTCGACGCGAATCCAATCCACATTTGTCGTTCGGATTCGGAACGCACTTGTGCGTCGGCAGCAATTTCGCGCGCGCGTCGCTGATCACTGTTTTCACCAAGATGTCGCAGGCCGTGAAGAATCTGCGGGTCGTCCAAGAGCCCGACGTCGAGGCGAACATTTTTGCTCGTGCCGTGAAATCCTTCCGCTTGGGCTTCGATCGTCGAGTGTGACGAACCAGCGGATGGTCGTCGACTCATGGTCCTCTGCATCCGACCGAATCGGTGTATTATGTCGACATGTCCAATGTTCGCGGAATTGTTCCCATCGTTGTCGGCCTCGGGATGATGTCGAGTCTCCTCGCCTGTGGTGATGAGACGTCGAACGAGATCTCGATGTCCGTCTCTGCCGACGAAGTGTGCCCGACGCGTGAGCCTGTTGAAGGTCGCGCGTTACGCATTGCGACGACTGTTGCTCCGATCACCAGTATCGCTGCGAACATCGCCTCGGGTACAGCGACCGAGATTCAGGGAATCGTTCCTGAAGGCACGAACAGCCATACGTACGAGCC
>JBJTGN010000450.1:0-16440 GCA_046093905.1 Actinomycetota bacterium | reverse complement strand
GTTGAGGGCGTGCCGAGCGGCAGGGTTCAACCCGAAACTGACATTGGAGATGCCGAGAGTGGTGAAACATCCTGGGATCTCGGATTTGATGCGTCTGATCGCGTCGATCGTGTGCTTGGCATCGAGCCGCAGATCAGCCTCGCCCGTGGACAAGGGGAATGTGAGTGCATCGAAGATCAAGTCGCTCGCTTCGAGGCCGTATCGATCGACCGCAAGGCGGTGAATGCGATGCGCGATGTCGAGTTTCCACTCCACATCGCGGGCTTGACCGCGCTCGTCGATCAGAAGACAGATCACCGCAGAGCCGTACTCATTGGCCAAGCGCATCACAGCGTCGAGCCGACTGCCGGGCAGTTCGCCGTCTTCGAGGTTCGCCGAATTGAGTATCGACCGTCCGCCGATGTGGTGGAGTGCCGCCTCCATGACCGGAGGTTCGGTGGAGTCGAGGACGAGGGGCGCGCTCGCCTGTGTGGCAAAGCGAGATGCAATTGCATCCATGTCGGCAGTTCCGTCACGTCCAACGAAGTCGACACAGACATCGAGGACGTGAGCGCCTTCGCGAATCTGTTCCGTTGCAATCTTGGTGCACGTGTCCCAATCGGCAGAGAGCATTGCGTCTCGGAAAGTCTTCGAGCCGTTGGTGTTGGTGCGTTCGCCGATGATCAGGAACGAGTTGTCCTGTTGGATCGGAACCGACGAGTAGATCGACGAAATACTCGGTTCGACGATGGGCGATCGTTGTGGGGCGGCCATCGAGCCCACTGCCTCGACGACAGCAGCGAGATGCGCGGGAGTGGTTCCACAACATCCGCCAACGACACCGACGCCGAGATCGGTGACGTGGTGAAGATGGAATTTTGCGAGGTCATCGGGAGTGAGGTCGTAGTGAGTACGACCGTCGACGACGCTCGGTAGACCGGCATTGGGGAGAACGCTGATCGGAACGGGACTGTACTGACTGAGATACCGGATGTGCTCTTGCATCTCGGCTGGTCCGGTTGCGCAGTTGATGCCGAAGACGTCGGGTCGCATCGCGGCGATCGACGTCAATGCAGCACCGATTTCGCTTCCGACGAGCATGCGACCCGTGGTCTCCATGGTCACCTGGACCTGTATCGGAACTTCACGTCCCTCTGATCGCATGGCCCGGCGACACGCGATCATGGCTGCCTTGATCTGGAGGAGGTCCATGCAGGTCTCGATCAAGAAGAGGTCCACACCACCGACGAGGAGTCCGCGAGCCTGTTCGACGTATGCGTCGCGCAAGTCAGCGAAGGCAATGTGGCCGAGGCTGGGAAGTTTCGTCCCCGGTCCGATCGAACCCGCAACGAAGCGAGTGCGCCCGTCGACTTCGTAATCAGCCGCAACGCGCCGGGCAATGCTGGCGGCCGCGACGTTCAAGTCGAAAGCCTTTTCCGGGATCTGGTACTCCGCAAGGACCGTGGAGAAACTGCCAAAACTTGCGGTCTCGAGGGCGTCGACGCCGACGTCGAGAAACGCAGCATGCATGCTCTCGATGACATCAGGGCGAGTGGCGCACAACATTTCGTTGCAACCTTCGAGGCTGGTTCCGCCGAAGTCGTCAGGCCCGAGATCGAGACCTTGAACGAAGGTGCCAAATGCACCGTCGAACACGATCACTCGTTCCTTCAGGGCGTCGAGGTAGAGCTGTCGAGGCATTGTTTTCAACCCTACCGTTCGAGGTCTGAGCAGGTTCCCGTGCCAGCGGTCTCAGGTCGAATCCGCGGCGTGCGGGCTTGCGCCACTAGCGTCGCTCGCATGTCGAGAGCACCGGTGTACACACGTGATGGCGATGACGGGACCACGGGACTTTTCTACGGAGGCCGCGTGGCAAAGGACAGCGTTCTTCCACGGGCATATGGAATGGTCGATGAGGCTCAGGCAGTTCTGGGAGTGGTTCGGGCCGAAGCGGGAGCAGGCTCCGAAGTCGAGTCTTTGCTGATTCCGCTGATGAGGGACTTGTGGGTGCTCATGACCGAACTTGCCACGCTGCCCGAGAATCGTTCGAAGCTCGAACCAGGAAAGACGTGTGTCGAACCATCGATGGTGACCCGGCTCGAGACCGTGATCGATGACCTCTCTGCGCGCTTCGATCCTCCGACCGAGTTCGTCGTTCCCGGCGGGAACCTCGTGGCGGCTTGGCTCGATGTGGCGCGAACCGTCGTTCGGCGAGCCGAGGTTCAGTCTCTCGCCGCCGCGCCTCCGCCGTCGCAGGTCGTTCCATATCTCAACCGGCTGTCGGATCTGTTGTGGACGATGGCGCGTTGGCAAGAGGGGACAAGCCTCGCCGTGAGGAGCGTGTAGCCGGTCGTCGTATCGACCGATCGTGACGGCGGGTCGTGGCTCGAGAGCCCGAAATTCTGTGAGTCTCGCGAGAACCGTGTATCCCGTGAGAAGATGTCCACATGAACATCACCTTTCAGACGGTTCGATCCGTGCCCCGCGGCGTCGACGCAATCGGAGTTCCCGTGGGCTCATCTGGCTCCGTCGACCGCGATCTCGGGCTGAAGCGCGAGGACCTCACTGCTCACGGCTTCGATGGCAAGGTGGGTCAGACTCTCACGATTCCGCGTGCAGCCGGCCCGACTCTGATTGCCGTAGGTATCGGTGATCCGAACAAGGCCCGTCCCTCTCATGTACGCGATGCCGCAGCTGCTCTTGCTCGGGCAACAACGAGGTTTGCGCACGTCGCGACGACTCTCGTCGATGCAACGCGCGTCGATGCCCGTCAGGCGGCGCGCAGTGTCGTCGAGGGCTTTGCTCTTGCTTCCTATCGCTTCACCGAGCTGAAGACCGCAGCGCAGAACGGCAAGAGTGCCACGACGTCCCTGTCTCTCGTGACCTCCAGTGCACGAGCACAAGGTGCCGATGCTGGAGTTCGTATGGGGACAGTGACAGCAGACGCTGCGTACTTGGCGCGTGATCTGGCGAACACCCCTCCAGCCCACCTCACTGCGCGCATGCTCGCCGATCGTGCGGTGGCAGTTGCTGAAACATGTGGTCTGGAGATCGAGGTCTTCGATCGCGACAAGTTGGAAGTGATGGGACTCGGGGGACTGCTCGGTGTGAATCGCGGTTCGACAGAGCCGCCGCGTATGGTCCGACTGACCTACGCTCCGCGCAACGCCACGGGCCATCTGGTCATGGTGGGCAAAGGCGTCACATACGACTCGGGCGGCATCAGCCTCAAGCCGAGTGATGCGATGCACGCGAACATGAAGATGGACATGACCGGTGCGGCCTCTGTTCTGTCTGCCATGAGTGCGTTGCCAGCTCTGAAGTGTCGTTCGAAGGTCACCGGATACCTGATGTGCACGGACAACCGACCGTCGGGGAGTGCACTCGCGATGGGTGACGTTCTGACGTTCCGCAACGGAAAGACCGCTGAAATCCACAACACCGACGCTGAGGGTCGTTTGATTCTCGCTGACGGTCTGTGCCTGGCGACAGAACAGAGACCCGATGCAATCGTCGACATTGCGACGCTCACGGGCGCATGTTTGGCTGCTCTCGGTCCGAAGATCGCTGGTGTCCTCGGAACGAATCAGTCCTTGATCGACCAGGTGCGAGATGCGAGCGAATCGTCCGGTGAGCCCGTTTGGCAGCTGCCGCTCGTTCCGGAGTATCGCAAGTTCCTCGATTCGAACGTTGCGGACATGAAGAACATCGGGGGGCCGTACGGAGGTGCCATTACCGCAGCCTTGTTCCTGTCGGAGTTCGTCGGGACGGTGCCGTGGGCGCATCTCGATATCGCGGGTCCGATGAACGTCGATGCCGATGACGGTTGGTTGAGTCGAGGAGCGACGGGATTTGGAGCTCGCCTCCTGATCGACCTCGCTCTCGGGTTCACGAAGCCGAAACGCTGACGACTGAATCGACGAGTGCCGGACAGCGGTCGCCACTCGTCGATTCGGTTTCGATCCTGGCTGTCACCGAATAGGCGATCTCGAGTGCCGCTGAGGGATGGCTTTCGGACCACAAGAAGTGGGCATTCTGCAGATGTTCGGGCAGCCGAGCGAGTTGCTTCATCGTCAATGGGGGCACGACCGTGCGGACTTCCAGTCGGTTGCCCATCATGCGAACGAGTCCGAAAATTGAGAGTCGCTGAAGCGAACGAACGAGTGAACTCTGTGAACTCGTATTCGGACCGAGACCGAGCGATTGGGCGAGAGCAGTGTTGTCGAGCGGGAAACCATCAGGGTGCAGCACGACCATGACAGCGAGTCGTCTCAGAAGCCACGTGGAGGTTGGGCCGATGACGGGCAGCCAGAAGAGTTCGAGGTAGTCGCCACATGCGTCGAACCCGACGCGTTCGACGACGGTGTCACGCCAACGTGAGACCTCGATAGTGCAAGCTCCGATCTCGTCCACAATTTCCCTCGCTCCGTCGATGTCGTCACTTTCGATGCGACGCGATGTTGTGGGAGCAGGTGGCGCTGAATCGGAATCGCACGCCAGAATCGTCCGATGGATCTGGATCGGGTGTTGTTCGCCGAAAGCCGCAGTGACGCCGATTTTGCCGACATTCGCCGACTCATTGCGGAATCAGTGTCGATAGCCGTGATCACAGGTGCCGGTGTGTCGACGGATTCGGGAATTCCCGATTTCCGCGGTAAGAACGGATTGTGGACACGCAACCCGGCCGCCGAGAAGGCATCCACGTTGTCTGTGTATCTGAACGATGCCGAGGTTCGACGGGCATCGTGGCAGGCACGGGTGAAGAATCTCCTCGAGACTGAATTTGCGCCCAATGCAAATCATTTGGCACTCGTCGAGTTCGAGCGTCAGGGTCGCCTTCGGGCAGTCATCACCCAGAATGTCGACGGACTTCACGAAGCGGCAGGACATGGCGAGGGAATGGTCATTGCAGTTCACGGGACCTGGGCGTATTCGCGCTGCTGGTCGTGTGGTGATCGCCTCCCGATGGTGGAAACGCTTCAGCGAGTGATTGCCGGCGACCCCGACCCTCGTTGTCTCGAATGCGGCGGCATTCTGAAGAGTGACACGATCCTGTTCGAGGAACCACTGGTTCCCCATGTGATCGGTGCCGCAATGTCAGCAGCGGAGGAATGCGACCTCATGTTTGCAATCGGAACGAAGTTGAGCGTCACACCGGCGGCGAACGTCGTGCCTCGAGCGCGTGCAAACGGGGCGGCAGTGGTGATCATCAACGACCAGCCGACTGATGGAGATCGCTTCGCCCATGGAATCGTGCGCGGTTCGATCAGCGACTTTCTTCCTCATTTGACGCAACGCTGAGGCGCGGGTGACCTGACGACGTGAGCCACTCGCGCAGTGAGGTTGTGTGCCCGGTGAGGTGAATCCCGACAAGATCAGTAGGCTTTCGCCATGGCTACGTTCCGTGATCTTCTCGCCGCCGCAAAGTCGGCAATCACCGAAATCGACACCGCTCAGGCTCAGGAGCGACTTGCCGCGGGGCGCGTGACCGTCCTCGATGTTCGAGAACCTGATGAGTACGCCGAAGGTGCGCTCGTCGGTGCACTGCACATTCCTCGTGGCCACCTCGAAGCTCAGGTCGAAGGGCGAATTCTCGACAAGGACACACCGGTGATCGTCTATTGCGCAGGTGGAGTGCGCAGCGCATTTGCAGCCAAGACTCTCGGCGAACTCGGATACACCGACGTCGTTTCCATGGCTGGTGGCTTCGGCAAATGGAAGGACGAAGGTCGAACTTGGAAAGCGCCGGCGTCGCTGACACCTGAGCAGATGAATCGCTACAAGAGGCACTTGCTTCTGCCGGAAGTCGGGGTCGAAGGACAGGCACGTCTGCTCGGGAGCAAGGTTCTTCTCCTCGGTGCCGGCGGACTTGGTTCACCAGCAGCCTTGTATCTCGCAGCCGCGGGAGTTGGCACTCTTGGAATCGTCGACATGGATGAGGTCGACGCCAGCAACTTGCAGAGGCAGATCCTCCACAACATCGACCGGATCGGTGATCGAAAGGTCGACTCTGCGAAGAAGACTCTGACTTCCCTCAATCCAGATGTCGACGTCGTCACGTACGACACTCGGCTCGATGCCGACAACATTCTCGACATCATTTCTGGCTACGACGTCATCGTCGATGGTGCGGACAACTTTCCTTCGCGCTACCTGCTGAACGACGCGAGTGTCAAACTCGGAATCCCCGTCGTCCACGGTTCGATCTTCCGCTTCGAGGGAATGGTCTCGGTGTTTCATCCGATCGAAGGACCGACCTACCGGGACATGGTTCCGGAGCCACCTCCTGCTGAACTTGCCCCGTCGTGTGCGGAAGCGGGTGTACTCGGAGTTCTGCCGGGAATCATCGGGTCGATTCAGGCGCTGGAGACGATCAAAATTCTTCTCGGTCTCGGTGACGCTTTGATCGGTCGAATTCTCGCAGTCGACACGACTGAGATGACGTTCCGAACTTTCAAGTTGCAGGCCGATCCGTCCAATCCGGTGACGTGGGCCAATCGTGAAAAGATCGAAATTCGAGAGCTCGATGGTCTGTGTGCTCCATGGATGTCGCACTGACACATGCGTTCCGTGTAGCAGATTTCCCGAGCGCCCCGAGTCATCCGAATCGAGCCCTCTCGTAGAGATCAGGGCGAGTCTGACTCGAGAACTTCGCGCTCTTGAACGGCGACTCCTGTGAGTACGAGCGTGATGCCGATCAAGTCGATCGCACTCGGAGACTGATCGAGGGCGAGGAACCCGATCACCATTGCGGTCACCGGTAGCAGGGCGAGAAGAACACTGAATCTTCGGACGGGGATCCGACGAAGAATCTTCTGGTCGATTCCGTACCCGATGGCGTTCGAGAGAATCCCCACGGCGAGACATGCAAGGACGAGGCGAGGAGAAGTCCAAGCCGATCCACTTCCTGGAGCGCCGATCGGGGTGATGACGAGAGCGCCGATGGCCAGTCCGATCGCCAACGATGCAATGCCACGATCCTGTTGTGCGACTCGTGACCCGATCACGATGTAGGCGGCCCACATGGCCGAGGCGAGGAAGATGAACAGCAGACCGAGTGGCTCGTTGCCGAGTTCGATACCGGAGAGGACTGCGACTCCGAGTGCGGCGCTCGACAATGCCAATGCATTGCGCCGTGTTCGAGTTCTCAGTGCTGCAACTGTGATCGGACCGATGAATTCGATAGCCACCCCTTTGCCGAGGGGGAGTCGATCGATGGCGATGTAGAAGAACGTGTTCATCAGCGACGTGGCGATGCCGAATACGGCCATCGCCACGAAGTCCTTGCGCGTCCAGCGCTGGCGAAGGCGGGGTCCAGCCATGACGACCAGGACGAGGGCAGCGCCGAGCACTCGCATCCACGCCACGGTTCGCGGCGATACCTCGTCGAACAGATCGACGGCAATGACTGCTCCGAGATATTGCGCAACGGCACTGAGGAGGAACAGTGCTTCAGGGGGCGCGCTCGCAAGAGACGGGAGCGCCGATGACCGGCGTGACGTGTTCAGTCGAACAGTTCCGGATCGGTGCGACAGATCTCCTGCCAGAGAGGCTGGAACTGGAACCATCCGGCAAGGCTGTGACCTGTCTGTTCACGTGTGTACGCAGCGTATTCGTGCGGGATCTTCTTCGGGGTCCCTGCTGCCATCGCCAGCAATTGCGCATGACACGAGCGATCCATCGACAAGAACCAGAATGCCGCTTCCTCCACTGTCGAGCCGACCGTGAACAGTCCGTGGTTCTGATGAATGGCGGCCTTGCCCTTGGGGAACATCGAGGCCAGTTCGCGTCCGGCCTCGACTTCGAAGACGACTGCTCCACCTTGTTCGGAAATGACGACGTGGTCGTCGTAGAAGATGCAGGCGTCCTGGGTGATCGGATCGAGAGGAATACCGAGTGAGCTGAAAGCCTTGCCGTGAACAGAGTGAGCGTGGGCGGCTGCGATCACATCGGGTCGGGCTTGGTGGATAGCCGAGTGAATCACGAATGCCGCGCGATTCACAGGCATGTTGCCGTGGACGACCTCACCCTGATGGTTGACGAGAAGCAGATCGCTCACACGCATGTGACGGAAACTCAGACCGAATGGATTGACCCAGAAGTGGTCGGTCAATTCCGGATCTCGAACAGTGATGTGGCCGGCGACACCCTCTCCGAAGCCGACACGCCCGAAGATGCGAAGTGCGCCTGCGAGACGCGACTTTCGATAGGCGCGCTCTTCTTCGACGGAATTGAACGTCGGCATAGCGAGAATGTTCTCGCTGCCCATTGCGGCTCGAGTGAGGCCGTCAGCGGTCGTGGAGGATTCAGTCGTGGTCACGTCGTCAGGTTAGACCCGTCGAGGGGTCGAGGCGAACGGCGAGAGACCACGAGCCGAACCGGATCGGAAGGATTCGGGGCGGAGCCGGATCAGGGCGGGGCACTCAATCGATCGGGAGGACAACCGCCCCCGAATCGAGCTCAGGAGTTCGGAACCAAGACCCCGCCGATGACGTGAATGACGCCGTTGGTGGCCGGAACATCACTGACCACGATCTCGATCCCGTTGACGAAGGTCTTGTCGCCCTCTTTGGTGATCGTGAGGTCGGTCCCCTGGAGCGTGGTGAGAGTCGTTCCCGACTCGATATCGGCGATGTTCAAGGCTTGACCTGCAACCACGTGATAGGTGAGAACCGCAGTCAGAAGATCCTTGTCGGCGTACACGGCATCGAGGGTTGCGGCTGGAAGCGCGGTGAAGGCGTCATCGACGGGCGCGAAGACTGTGAAGGGACCTGCATCGCGCAACGCGTCGACAAGTCCGGCTTCGAGAAGGAGGGCGGCCAATGTCGTGAACTGACCTGCAACCAGGGCCTCACCGACGATGTCGCCAATCGGAGCCTCGTATGGAGCCAGAGTCGTCGTGGTCGTTGCGACAGGCTCGACCGCTGCAACGGTCGTCGTCGGGGCAGCGTCCGGTTCATCATCGCTACAGGCAACGGACGTTGCTGCGAGCAGAGCCGTGGCGGCAACAAGGGTCGCCACTCGAGCAGGAGTGGGACGGTTCTTCATGGCATGGGAAAGACGCTGCGTTCGAATCACGTTTCGACCATATGACCAGTTCAGCGACCTTGGTGAGGGACGAAAGTCCCAAGGGCTCGGTCGGTGGTCCCGAAGTGCCGAGCATCACGGGTTCGGTCGGTGGTGGTGAGTCCGTGGCACAATCGGCGAGTGAATCGTGTCATTGCACCGTCCTCGATCGCAGCAACTGCTGCTCGGTATGCGCACGCAGTGGTGAGCAGTGCGCCCACCAAGATGTTGCATACATCGGGGATCGTTCCGATCGACGTCGATGGATCCGTTCCTGCATCTCTGGCAGAACAGGCGACTGTGGTCTGGGGCAATCTCCTCGCCATCTTGACCGAGGCACAGATGAGTGTCGACGACATCGTGTCGATCACGACGTACGTCGTTCATCGCGACGGACTCGAGGAAGATCTCGGCATTGTCATGGCTGCGCGAGATCGAGCGCTCGGTGGTCACTTGGCTGCAAGCACCCTCGTCACAGTCCCGGCACTCGCACGCGACGCGTGGCTCATGGAAATCGCGCTGGTCGCCGTCGCCTGACGTCGATACGGATCGGGGTGGGCTGGGGACCTACGCTCGATGCAATGAGTGGTACCTCCAGCGACGGGAAATTCACGGACTCGGGAATCGAGGTCAAGGCGCTGTACACAGCCGACGACCTGGCCGGGTGGGATGCGAGCGAACGCCTCGGTGCTCCTGGTTCACCCCCGTACACACGGGGCGTGTATCCGACGATGTACCGCGGCAAGTTGTGGACGATGAGGCAGTACGCCGGGTTCGGTACCCCCGAATCGACGAACGAACGGTTCAAGTTCCTCCTCGCAGCCGGTCAGACAGGACTGTCCTGCGCATTCGATCTGCCGACCCAGATGGGATACGACTCGGACCATCCGCGAGCCGAGGGAGAAGTCGGCAAGGTGGGAGTTGCCATCGACTCGATGGCGGATATGCGGCTCCTGTTGAAGGACCTTCCGCTCGACAAGGTCACGACGTCGATGACGATCAATTCGACGGCTGCGATTCTGCTTCTCATGTATCAGCTCGTTGCCGAGGAGCAAGGTGTCTCTGCGACTTCGATCAGTGGCACCATCCAGAACGACCTGCTCAAGGAGTACATTGCGCGCGGAACCTACGTGTATCCGCCCCGACCGAGTATGCGCATCATCACCGACATCTTCGGGTACTGCGCGACCAACGTTCCGAAGTGGAACACGATTTCGATTTCCGGGTACCACATCCGCGAAGCGGGCTCGACTGCCGTTCAGGAGATCGCTTTCACCATTGCAAACGGAATCGCCTATGTCGAAGCGGCTCTCAAGGCCGGTCTCGATGTCGACGACTTTGCCCCACGTTTGTCGTTCTTTTGGAATGCGCACAACAACTTCTTCGAAGAAGTAGCAAAGTTCCGTGCCTCGCGCCGAATCTGGTACCGGATCATGTCAGAACGCTTCGGAGCAAAGAGGGAGTCGAGCAAGCTCCTGCGATTCCACACTCAAACCGGTGGCAGCACATTGACGGCACAACAGCCCGAGAACAACATCGTTCGCGTCGCGGTCCAGTCGATGGCTGCTGTCATGGGTGGGACGCAGAGCCTCCACACCAATGGTTTCGACGAAGCACTGAGTCTCCCCACCGAACGAGCGGCCCGTATCGCTCTGCGAACCCAACAGATCATCGGTTACGAATCGGGGATCGCTGACACGCCTGACCCACTGGCTGGCAGTTACTTCGTGGAGACTCTGACCGATGAGATCGAGCGCAGGGCTCTCGAATACATCGCCCATATCGATGAGATCGGGGGAGCCGTTGCGGCCATCGAATCCGGCTACCAAATGGATGAGATCGAACAGGCGGCATACGAGTACACGAAGTCGATCGACGACGATCACCGGGTGATCGTCGGCCTCAACCGCTTCAGTGTCGATGATGACCCCGAACCAGAAGTCTTCCCGATCAATCCGGAGTTGGAGCGAGGACAGAAACAGCGTCTGGCCCAGTACAAGGCCGCACGTGACATGGCCAAGGTTTCCGCTGCCCTTGCAGCTGTTGCCGACACAGCCCGCAGTGACGGAAACTTGCTCTATCCGATGCGAGAGGCTCTGCGAGTCGATGCGACGTTGGGTGAGATCAGCGATGCGCTTCGAGGGGTTTTCGGCGTCTATCAGCCATGATGATTTCGTATCTCTGATTCCCCGGAGCCCTGTTCACGCGATGGTCACCTGTTCACGTGACAGTCAGGGCAATCCAGCAATGTCGAGGTGGCTGTCGTGAGCGCTCAGGTCGAGATCATCGACAGGGACGGTGCAGGTCTCGGGGGAGTGTCTGCAGATGTCGTTGCATAGCCGAGGTAGACGATCCCAACGATCGATGCGTTCTCGCTGAAACCGCAGAACTCGACGACAGTGTCGTTGCAGCCGCGAGGACAGCTGCTCCAGAACGAGGCCAAACCTCGTGCAGTCGCTGCGAGAAGGATGTTCTGAATTGCAGCTGCAGTTGCATCCCGGTTCTCGACCGTGCGCAGTTGCGTGTCGCCTTGGGCGCTCGCAACAACGAGGATTGCCGGAGTGCGGAGGTATTTCGTACGAGCCTTGGCAACTCGAGCAGGATCGTCTCCGGCACTGTGCATCGCATCCGCCACGCTGGCACCGAAACGTTCGCGCGCCGGCCCTGTCAGCAGAGCGAACTCCCACGGCCATGTTCTCTTGTGACACGGGGCCCATGAAGCCAACTCGCAGAGTTCGATCACGGTTGACGGGTCGATGTCCTGGGAATCCGTGAACATGCTCGTGCGACGCGATCGGATCACATGGTCGATCGAACTGATCGTCGAATTTCGATTGTCCATGTGACTATCTATGTAACTTTCTGGGTGAGTCATCGCTTCAGGTTCATTTCGAAAAATGAAGTGAGAGCCGTTCGAGAGTTGCCTCGATCGATTGCGCATTCCGAACCTGGGCGTTCATCAGTTTCAGCATCAGGGGCGACTTGTTGTGTTCCCAATCGAATTGTTCGGTGACATTGCAGCCTCCGGCTGTGTCTTCGATGATGTACCGCCAGATGTGTCCACCGAAGTGCCGCCAGCCGATGCGATGGGGTTCGTCGAACTCGACCACCTCATTGGTGATCCGATAGGGCAGGGCGATGCGCATGTTCATCGCGAACCTTGCTCCTTTGGAGAGGCGCGCCGGCACATCGATGCGAGCACCTTTGACCGATCCCGAGCCGTCGATCAAATGGTGCTGTCGCGGATCTGCGAGCAAATCGAACACCTGCTGTGCTGGTGCTGGAACGAAGCGGGTTCGCGAGACGACCTTCGCCGAACCCTCGTCTGAGCTGCCTGACTGGTGCCTGTCTGACATCACGTCTTCCCTTCTCTGTTTCGAAATTGCTGTTTCGGTTGCGGTCTCATGATTCGTGTCGCAGGCACCGCGAGCCGCGCGACCTTGAACTGCTCAATGACTGGCCAGGACGGCTTCGGCACAACGTCTGCCGGAGAACAGTGCACCTTGAATCGAGGCGGTGTCCCGATGGTCTCCGCAGACGAAGATCCCTTCGCCGAGTGTCACCTTCTTGCGAGGGTCGAATGGCGGAGTCTGGTCAGGCTGACCGTGCTCGATTCGGTAGGTGCGCAAATGTCGCCAAGAGTCGACCATCGGACCGAACATCGATTGAAGTTGTGGTCGGGCTGCGGTTTCGAGATCACTCGTCTCGAGTGCAGCCTCTCCAGGGATGGCGGCGGCAACCAGGTGTCGTCCGGGAGGGGCGTAGTGAGACGAAACATTGCTCATCACAGCGACGTTCAAGACGGGGCCTTGTCCCGAGCCATCGAGCACGATCAATTTCGAATCCGTCGGAACTGTCGGCGCATCGAAGTACACGCACGCAGCGGATCTCGATGCCACCGGCTCGAGACCGAGAAGGCCGCTTGCAACGGGGCCTTCGGTAGCCACGATGACGATTCGAGCACGAAGGGAACGTCCGTCACGTGTCGACACCGAGCCGGGAGACACCTTCACAACAGGTGTCTGCAGGTGGATCCGATCCGCAGGGATGCGGTCGGCCAGCTGTTGCGAGAGGCGTCCCATGCCGCCTGCAGGAACAGCGGCATCACCTTCGGAGAGCATGCGAAAGATGATGTCGAACATTCTGCGCGAAGCCGTGAGTTGTGGATCGAGTTGAATTCCGCCGACGAGCGGCGTGAAGAACGAGCGGATCATTCGTTTCGAGAACCCTCGTCCTTGGAGCATGTGGACGGTCGAGATGTCGTTGCCGCGCAAGAGATCAGATGCCTTGCCTCGTCGAGTGCGAAGGCGTAACGAGGCGATTCGCGCCTTGTCGAGCGGGGTCCCGATCGGAGCAGTGAGAGTCGACGGAAGAGTCAAGGGCTGACGCAGCGGATCACCGACGACGTGACCCTTCGAGTCCAACCAGATGAGCGCCCCGGGATCGAACGATCTGAGTTCCAGTGCCTTGATGTCGAACTGCCGCTTCAGTTCGGGGTAGGCAGTCAGGATCACCTGGAAACCGCGGTCGAGGATGAACCCATCAACCGTGTCTGAGCGAACTCGACCGCCGACTCCGTCGGATGCCTCGAGAACGCGCACGTCCATACCAGCGTGAACGAGGTACCGAGCTGCTGACAATCCCGCAAGGCCGGCACCGACGATGGCGACATCGCATGACTCGGGAAGCGGACTCGTCATCGAAAGACCTCGTACACGGGATCAGGCGGGACGGTTCAGGAGCGAACGCAGTGCCGACTCGAGATCAGGGTGTTGGAACGTGTACCCATCGGCAGTCAGCGCTTTGGGCAGCACCTTCTGTCCAGTGAAGAGCAGCGCAGTGGCGAGTTCGTCTCCGAGGAGAAGTTTCGGTCCGAAGGACGGTACGGGAAGCAGTGCAGGTCGCTTGAGAACGCGTGCAAGGATCGCCGTGAATTCGGCTTGAGTGACCGGCTTCGGCGCTGTGAGATTGACTGCGCCGCTCAGGGACGACGTCAGCAGGTGATCGATTGCACCGACTTCGTCATCGATCGAGATCCAACTCTGCCATTGTTTGCCACTGCCCATCCGTCCGCCTGCTCCGAGTTTGAACAACGGCAGCAACTTCTTGAGGGCTCCACCTCTCGGGCTGAGCACGATGCCGGTGCGCAAGTGGGCGACGCGAATTCCTGCCTTCGATGCCGCCTCGGTTGCGTCTTCCCACTGAACGCAGACATCGGCGAGGAATCCCCTTCCCGCTCGGGACGATTCAGTGAACTCTTCGGTGATCGACTCGCCGTAGTACCCGATGGCCGAACCCGACAAGAGCACTCGAGGTCCGTTCGCTGCGTCTGCAAGGGCTGAAGCGAGCAACTTCGTTCCCTTGGTGCGGCTCTCGAGGATCTCACGCTTGTAGGCATCCGACCATCTCTTGTCTCCGATTCCCGCACCAGCGAGGTGGACGACTGCATCGATGCCACTGAGTTTCGACGAGTCGATCCGACCGGAAGCCGGTTCCCATGCGATGGAGTCCGGCGAACCATCGGGGCGTCTGGAGAACCCAACGACACGATGTCCTTGCGATCGAAGGTGGGCCGACAGGGCAGTGCCGATCAATCCACTTGCTCCGGTGATGGCGATGGTGCGCTGCGTCATGGCTCCAGGCTAGGCGACTGCATCGCGAGCCTGCGCACACGCAGGACTCAGATTTCGACGTGTGTCCCGACTTCGAAGACTCGTTCGGACGGAAGATTGAAGAAGCGACTCGCACTGTCGGCACCGCGGTTCAACAGCACGAACAAGCGCTCCTGCCAGATGTTCATGCCCGGAACCTTTCCAGCGTGAATCGTTTCTCGACCGATGAAATAGGTCACCGTGTCCGGATCGAATTCGATCCCGCGCATGGTGATGGCCGACAATGCGACTGGAACATTCGGTTCCTCCATGAACCCGTAGGTCAAACGCACCTGGAAGACTCCTGGCTCGACTCGGTTCACATAACAGCGATCTGCGTCGTCGACACGCGGTACCTCCGCAGTCACAACCGAAACGATCAGCGTGGTGCGGTGGAGAACTTTGTTGTGGCGAAGGTTGTTCACTAGGGCAGGGGGAGCCTTGCCGAAGTCCTTGAACATGAACACGGCAGTGCCACCGACGCGCTTTGCATCGACGGCCTCGTCGAGCACTTCGGTGATCGGCCGCTCGCCGCGGTGAATGCGTGCAGCCACGAGCTGACGGCCTCGACGCCACGTGACCATTTGAACCATGAGAATCGCACCCACGAGGAGGGCGAACCAGCCTCCATTGGGCACCTTGACCAGATTCGCGCCCAAGTATCCGCACTCGATCGCGAACAATGGTGCGCAGATCGCCATGGCCCGCACAGGCGACCACGTCCAGCGATCCACGAGGACTCGATAGAAGATCAGCGTTGTGATGGCCATCGTCAACGTCACCGCAACGCCGTATGCGGCAGCAAGATTTTCCGATGTACGAAAACCGATGACGAGACCGATGCATGCGATCATCAGCGCCCAGTTGACGAGCGGAACGTAGATCTGACCGTGTTGCTGATGAGACGTGTGTGTGATCGACAATCTGGGCAGGTAGTCGAGTTGGACGGCCTGGGCGGTGAGGGAGAACACTCCCGAAATGAGCGCCTGCGATGCAATGATCGTCGCCGCTGTCGCAAGGATGACGAGAGGGAGCTTGAGTGCTTCGGGCGCAAGGAGGAAGAAGAACCTCTTGCTCACAATGTCTGGAGATTCGAGAAGCATCGCTCCTTGGCCCCAATAATTGAGAACGAGTGCAGGTAGGACGACTGAGTACCAGCCCACAGTGATGGGGCGTCGACCGAAGTGACCCATGTCTGCGTAGAGGGCCTCTCCGCCTGTGACGACGAGGACGATCGAACCGAGTGAAAGAAAGGCCTTGAGGCTCTCGTCGGTGAAGTACCTGACGGCGTGGACGGGGTTCAACGACTGGATGACCTCAGGGGTTGCGAGAACTTTCGTGAGTCCGAGAACGCCGAGCGTCGTGAACCAGATGAGCATCACGGGACCGAACACTTTGCCGACTGCGCCGGTTCCTCGTCGTTGAACACTGAACAGTCCGACGAGGATCGTGATTGCAATCGGGATGACCCAAGGTTCGAAACTCGGCGAGACTTCTTCGAGACCCTCGACCGCCGAGAGAACTGAGATCGCCGGCGTGATGACACCATCACCGAAGAGAAGTGCAGTTCCGAACAATCCGAGCGAAACCAGGATTCCCGATCTCCTTCCGATGCCCTCGCTCTTCGGACTGACCAGGGAGGTCAGAGCCAGAATTCCACCCTCACCGTGGTTGTCGGCACGCATGACGAACATCAGGTACTTCACCGAGATGATGATGATCAGCGACCAGAACGCCAAGGAGC
>JBJTGN010000449.1:0-2001 GCA_046093905.1 Actinomycetota bacterium | reverse complement strand
CCACTTGGGTCACGAAACGGCCGAGAGCCTCACGGCGCTTGGCACGGTACCCACCGATGTCGATCCGTAGACGGGTTTGCTGATCGCCTGTTCTGCGCTGGCTCACGACACGGGTGATGTCCTGCACGGCCTGCAAGGTGCTTCCGCGCGGGCCAACCAGCAACCCGAGATCCGAACCGTTCAAGCGAACTTCGATGTTCTCGTCCTCGATCGTGACCTCTGTCGAGGCGTCGGCGCCGAGGGCCTTTGCCAGTCCAAGAAGGAAGGTTTCCGCAGTGGCTGCAACCTGCTTGGGATCCGGCGGAGGACCGTCGGGGCGCTCCTGCCGGGGGCGCTCAGCACGCTCACGGGGCTGATCCATGCGATCCTTGTTGCGTTCCGATGAACCACCCGATCGTGGAGCCTTGTCCTGGCCTCCTTGAGAAGAGCCTGTTCGGCTCTTGCGATCTCGGCGGTCCGCTTTTGCACGTGGGCTCCGGGGGAGGACCCGTGCGCGCACCCGGGCCTCTCCTCGGGTCAGTCCGAACAAGCCCGGGCGGGGCTCTTCGACGATCTCGAATTCGGCATCTTCCTCGCCCACTCCGAGCTGATCGAGAGCGATTCCTTTGGCCTCTTCCAGCGTTTTGCCTGTTGTTTCAACCCATTCCATGGTTGTCCTGCACTTTCTCTACTCGAGCGCCCAGCTGCCTCGGACTCCGCAATGCGGGTCGAATCAGCGCTTGGGCGGCTTGGGGTGTCGGGAAGGTCCCGACGGTTTCGGTCTGTTCGATGGCGTCGGGCGGCCCTTGGGGGGCGTGCTTCCGCCCTTCGGAGGAGTCACCCTCTTGCTCTGAATCGGCTTGTTCGGCTCCTTGGCTCGGGCGATGTCCTGCTTCATCTGCCCGAACAATCCCCCTCCGCCGCCATCCTGTTTCGAGATTTCTCGAGCCTTTGCACTGGCAGCCTGAGCCTGCTGACCAAGTGAGTGTTCACCCTTGTAGAAGCGGCGGGTGATGTATACCTGCTGAGCGATTCGCACGACGGTCTGCGCCATGTAATAGATCACGAGCGCAGTGGGGAAGAAGAGCTGAAAGACACCGAAGAAGACCGGCAGATACTGCATGATCTTCTGCTGAGTGGCCGACATCGTCGGGCTGACGGTTCGGCTGGCGATCATGCGCTGCTGTACGAGATACAAGCCCATCAGTGCAATGACCAGCAGGGCATAGACGATGCCGAACGCTGCGTGGGTCTGGATTGCCTGCACCGGACTCAACGAAAGGTCGAGTCCGAAGGACTTCATTTCGGTCTTGCCCTGGAGGCTCAAGTACAGGTCGCTGGTCTTCGAGATGTAATCAGGCTCGAACATACGTTCGGGGCCACGGTCGGTTAGACCGTGTAGAACTCGGAACATGATGATGAAGATCGGCATTTGCGCGAGCAGAGGCAGACACGAGGCCAAGGGGTTGACCTTGTGCTCCTGGTAGAGGCGCATCATCTCTTCGTTGAGCTTCTGCCGGTCTCCTCGGTGCTGCTGCTGAAGGCGGCGCATCTCGGGCTGGATCCGCTGCATCTCGAGCATCGATTTCGTGCTCTTGAGGGTCAGGGGGAAGATCAGCATCATGATCACGACGGCCACGAGCGAAATGGCGAAGATGTAGTTCGACGTGAAGCTGTAGAACTGGCTGATCAGCCAGGCGGCTGCTTGGAACATGTCAGTGGAACCTTCCGGTACTGGGAGACGGATTGCTGGGGGACAGATTGCTGGGGGACGGATACTCGGGAACCGGGTCGTATCCGGACGGTCCGAACGGACGGCATCTCACGAGTCTGCGGACGGTGAGCCACGTGCCCCGACCCGCACCGTGCACCTCGAGGGCTTCTCGGGAGTATTCCGAGCAACTGGGCGTGAAACGGCACGGGGACGGTCGACCTTCGCGGCCCGCCTGGTAGAAAGCGATGCCCTTCAGCAACATCCGTTGGATGCGACTCGACTCCTGGAGGCGGTGGATCGGGTCGACC
>JBJTGN010000448.1:0-9688 GCA_046093905.1 Actinomycetota bacterium | reverse complement strand
GTCGATGTACAGCATCGTGCGATCTTCGATGATCGGAAACTCGCCGCCGGTCGGCACTGCGAGATCGGAAACCTCGAGCGTGCGACCCTCGCAGTCACTGAACGTGTCAGTGCCGGGGATCTGGTCGATGGCACACGACTCGTCGCGATCTGCTGGGTAGGCGTAGTGCAGACTCCACCCGCGTTCGGGATTGTCACCCTCGTGGTCGAGAACGATGGTTCGCGTTCCAGTCGTCGTTCCGAGCCCGGGGAACAGAACCGGACCGTTTTCATCTATCGATTCGGCCCACCGTCGGATGTCGCCGACTTTGAGACGGTCGGGCGTCAAGGTCGTCGTTTGCACCTGCTCTCCCGACATCACAGCGGCGATGCCCCAGAGCAAGAGGCCGAGAACGGCGAAGAATCCGAGTCCCGCGAGAACGGGGGCTGCGGCTCGGGCGACTGGGGAGCGAAATTCGGGAAGACGCACGATGTGATTCTGCCCGATCGGACCGTCATCGACGGTGCCGGTCGATCCGGGTCACGAGTAGTGCGAGGGGAACCTTCCCCGATGACGAACCATCCTCGGCGATGAGGGTTCACAATGTGGGTGATCCACTTGCGACGGCGTAAGGTCATTCCCTTGTGAAGCGGCCCTATCGAGTAGTCGTTGCCAAACCGGGTCTGGATGGCCACGATCGTGGTGCGAAGACCATCACACGTGCATTGCGCGACCATGGGTTCGAGGTCATCTACACGGGTCTGCATCAGACGCCTGAGCAGATTGCAGAGACTGCGCTTCAAGAAGATGTCGATGCTGTCGGCCTGTCGCTGCTGTCGGGAGCGCACCTGACCCTCTTCCCGCGAGGGATGGAAGAGTTGCGAAGCCGGGATCTCGGTGACACGTTGGTTTTCGGCGGCGGCGTCATACCCGATGCCGATGCGCGAGCACTGCGTGAGCAGGGAGTGGCCGAGATCTTCGGTCCAGGTTCGTCGTTGAAGGCGATTGCACAATGGTTGGAGAACGAGTTGGACGTAAGAGAGGACTCCTGACATGGATCTGTTCGAGTACCAGGGCAAGCAGTACTTCGCCCGCTACGACATCCCGGTGAGTCCGGGTGGACCTGCTGACACGGTCGATGAGTCGGTCCGGGTTGCGGAGTCGGCGGGGTACCCCGTTGTCGTCAAGGCCCAGGTCCAAGTCGGTGGACGCGGCAAGGCCGGTGGCATCAAGCTGGCGGAGAACGCCGATGAGGTGCGCACACATGCCGGGAACATCCTCGGCATGGACATCAAGGGTCACGTGGTGCGTCGCCTGTGGATCGAGCACGCGAGCGACATCGCCGAGGAGTACTACGCGTCGTTCACTCTCGACCGAGCTGCGAAGAAGCATCTCCTGATGCTGTCGGCCCAGGGTGGAGTCGACATCGAGGAGGTCGCCGAGAAGGATCCCGATGCCATCGTCAAGTTGCACATCGATCCAGTCGACGGCTTGTCGTCAGCCTCTGCGGCCAAGGCGGCCGCCGACGCGAAGATTCCAGCCAAGGCCCAGGCGGGTGTCGCCGAGATTCTCGTCAAGCTCTATCGCTGTTTCGTCGAAGGCGACTGTGACCTTGCAGAGATCAATCCGCTGATCCTCAAGCCGACCGGTGAAGTGCACGCTCTCGACGCCAAGGTCAGCCTGGATGCCAACGCAGGGTTCCGTCACCCCGAGTGGGACGAGTTCCGCGCGACCGAAGAACTCGACGAGCGTGAGAAGTTGGCGCGTACACACGACCTTCAGTACATCGGCCTCGACGGCACCGTCGGAATCATCGCCAATGGTGCGGGTCTCGCCATGAGCACACTCGACGTCGTCAACCAGGTGGGAGGCAGCGCTGCCAACTTCCTCGACATCGGCGGCGGTGCCAATGCCGATGTGATGGCAGCAGCTCTTGAAGTGATCAACTTCGATCAGAAGGTGAACTCGATCTTCATCAACATCTTCGGCGGCATCACCCGCGGTGAGGAAGTTGCGAAGGGAATCGTCGAAGCGCTGTCTCGCGTGAACCTGCGAGCACCAATCGTCATTCGCCTCGACGGCACGAATGCCGAAGAAGGTCGGCGGATTCTCGCCGATGCCGGAATTCCAGAATCCAAATTGATCTCCAAACCAACGATGTTGGAAGCCGCACGCGCAGCAGTCGCGCTGGCCAACGGGAAGTGACGTCATGGCAATCTTCGTGGACAAGAGCACCAAGGTCATCGTTCAGGGTCTGACCGGCGGTCAAGGCAAATATCACGGCCTGCGTAACAAGGCATACGGCACCGATGTGGTCGGCGGAGTCACTCCCGGAAAGGGCGGTTCCGATGTCGAGGGCATTCCCGTCTTCGACACCGTGGCCGAGGCAGTGAAGGCGACGGGCGCCAATGCATCGTTCATCGCTGTTCCTCCGAAAGCTGCGCCGTCTGCGATTCTCGAGGCAGCAGCTGCTGGGATCGGTTTCGTCGTGTGCATCACCGAGGGCATTCCTGCTCAGGATGAAGCCCGCGTCTACAACACACTTGTGCGCGACTTTCCCGAGACGCGCTTGCTCGGACCGAACTGCCCGGGCATCATCAGCCCAGGAAAGTGCAACATCGGCATCACTGCCGGTGAGATTGCTGCGCTTCCGAGTGCAGACAAGAAGAATGTCGGCATCGTCAGCCGTTCGGGAACCTTGACCTATCAGGCGCTGTACGAGTTGAAGCAGCGGGGAATCGGTGTGAGCACGTGTGTCGGAATTGGAGGCGACCCGGTTCCGGGTACGAACTTCATCGACTGTCTGCGCGAATTCCAGAACGACCCCGAGACTCACGCGATCATCATGATCGGTGAGATCGGTGGGTCTGCAGAAGAAGAGGCAGCCGAGTTCATCAAGGCTTCGGTGACCAAGCCGATGAGCGCCTACATCGCAGGTGTGACTGCTCCTCCCGGGAAGAAGATGGGCCACGCAGGTGCCATCGTCTCGGGCGGAAAGGGGACCGCTCAGGGCAAGATGGACGCGCTGCGTGCTGCCGGTGTGAAGGTCGGTCAGAACCCGACGGAAGCCGGCGATCTCATGGCTGAGATCGTCGCGTCACTCGGCTGAGTCGAGTCGAAACAACGTCAATCCTCACGTAGTTGCAGCACTGAACATGAAATGAAACTGGCGCCCACCACAATGGTGGGCGCCAGTTCGCTGCGAGTCATCGATGGGTGTTTCAGCTCTTGCCGAAACCCTTCTTCAACTTTTCGACATCGGTGAGATCCTTCAAGTTCCCGCCACCGGACTGGAACGACATGACGGATCCTGCGAGAGCAGCAATCGTCGAGATGAACGACAGCCAGAGTCCGATCGCAGGCTTGAAGTCGACTCCTGAATCGTCGGGTCCCAGGATCACGAGCAACAACATGAGAACCGTTGCGACGGCTGTAGCAAGCACGGACACGATCGGCCACTGGAAGTTGCCGACCTTCTTGCCTTGAGCTCCGAGGAGAGTCACGACTCCGACTCCGATCACGAGAATCCACGAGATCAGACCGCGCACCGGATAGTTGAACACGTTGTTGCCGGAGGACGAGATCCCCATGAAGTCGAATTTCGCCCAATCGAAGAATCCGAAGATCAACATTCCGGCAGCGCCGCCGACCTTGAGCCAGTCAGCGGTCTTCAGTTTCGAAAAATCCATGTGCACATGCTCCTTCTTGACGTCGGAGGTTTCCCCGACGAGCGCACCGTACCTCATGGAGAACGTGCACTTGATCACATGACGGTCGCGAATGTTCGTGGAGCGCGACTGGCGAATCCGCAAAGCGGTTCGGGGGAGCATCGGTAGTGTCGAATCATGCCGGTCGCCCTTCTGAGTGTGTACGACAAGACTGGAGTTGTCGACTTGGCCAGAGGACTCACCGACGCCGGTTGGGAGATCTGGTCGAGCGGTGGGACCGCCACATTCCTCGCCGAAGCCGGGCTCGACGTCACCGATGTTGCACAGATCACCGGATTTCCCCCGATGTTGGGGCACCGCGTCGCCACTCTCCACCCATTGATTCACGGCGGCATTCTCGGTGACCGCGGTGAGATCGAACACGTTCGAGAGATGGAGCAGTACGGAATCCGCCCGATCTCTCTCGTCGTCGTCAACCTCTATCCGTTTGCGAGCAATCCGAGCATCGAGTTGATCGACGTCGGAGGTCCTGCTCTCGTGCGCGGGGCTGCGAAGAACCACGCACATGTTGCCGTTGTCGTTCGACCCGAGGACTATGGACTCGTCCTCGACGACATTCGCACGAACGGCGAGGTGGGGCAGGTCACCCGCAGGCGTCTTGCTCGAACGGCCTTTCACACGACGGCGCGCCTCGACGCGCAGATTGCCGATTGGCTCGGCTCGAATGACGAAGTTGATGCGGAGCTTCCGTTCGACCTGAGTCTCGACATCGAGCGAGCGCAGTCGTTGCGGTACGGGGAGAACCCCCACCAGATCGGAGCGCGCTACCGAATCGCAGGGCGGTCGAGTTGGTGGGACGACGCCGTTCAGCACGGAGGCAAGGAGTTGAGCTATCTCAACGTCTTCGACGCCGACGCTGCATGGTCGTTGGTGAATCAATTCTCCGATCCAGCGTGTGTGATCGTGAAGCACGCGAATCCGTGTGGCGTCGCTGTCGTACCCGGGGGTTCGATCGCAGAGGCGTATCGGCGTGCCAACGACTGCGATCCGGTCAGCGCTTTCGGCGGCATCGTTGCTGTCAATCGCCCAGTCACTCGCGAGATGGCGTCTGCACTCGTGAACGTCTTCACCGAAGTCGTCATCGCTCCGGAATTCGACGTCGATGCGCTGACAGTTCTGCTCGACAAGCCGAACCTGAGAATCCTGAGCGGACCGCTTCCCTACGGGCGCGGCCTCGATGTGCGTTCCATCGACGGAGGGTTGCTCGTTCAATCACCTGATGTGGTGAGAGTCGATCCGTCGGCGTGGCGCGTTGTCACAACGGCACGGCCGAACGAGGATCATTGGGCCGATATCGCGGTCGCATGGCACGTCGTCGCAGCGGTGAGTTCGAACGCAATCGTGTTGGTTCGGGACGGTCGCGCCGTTGGGATCGGAGCTGGGCAGCAGAACCGCTTGGACTCCGCGCGGATCGCTGTCGAACGAGCCGATGGCCGAGCATTCGGTGGCGTGTGCGCAAGCGATGCGTTCTTCCCATTCCGTGACGGGCTCGATGCAGTGGCGCGAGCGGGCGTAGCAGTCGTCGTCCAGCCCGGCGGAAGCGTGCGCGACGAAGAGGTGATCGCTGCTGCAAACGAACTCGGAGTGGCGATGGTCTTCACCGGCCGACGCCATTTCCGCCACTGACATTCGCGACATCAGTGGTTTGTTCCGGATCGTGAGCGACATCAGTACGCCGGAGAGCGTCAGGGTTCCCTCCTACACTGATGAAATGACTCGAATCTCCGATCTCCTCGCTCGAGGTCGGACGTTCTCTTTCGAGTTCTTTCCCCCGAAGTCCGATGACGCTCAGGCTTCACTCGGACGTGTGATTGCCGAGTTGGAACCCCTGCATCCGAGCTTCGTCAGCGTCACGTACGGGGCGGGAGGCAGTACCCGGCAGCGCACGAAAGACGTCGTGTCCTGGATGAAACAGCAGACGAGTCTCACGCCGATGGCGCACCTCACATGTGTGGGTCACACGCGCACTGACATCGAGTCGATTCTCGACGATTACGCAGCGGCTGGGATCGAGAACATCCTCGCCCTCGGCGGCGACCCACCGGCGGAGGGTCCGCTTCCTGCGAGCGATTACCACTTCGCTGGCGACCTTCTCGACGACGTGTTGCGGGGAGATCGGTTCTGTGTCGGCGTTGCCGCCCACCCAGAAGTCCATCCGCGTTCGATCGATCGTGAATCGGATCGCCGGCACCTCGCGGCGAAACTGTTGCGCTCGGATTTCGCCATCACGCAGTTCTTCTTCGAGGTCGACGTCTACACCCAACTCTGCGACGAGATGGCTGCTCTCGGCGTCGACAAGCCGATTCTGCCTGGGATCATGCCCGTCACCAATACGGGTCAGATCGAGAAAATGGCCAAGATGTCCGGAGCACGTTTCCCGGCATGGTTGGCCGATCGTTTGGAAGGTGTGTCCGATTCCGACGAGGTTCGCAAGATCGGGGTCGAAGCCGCCACTGAACTCAGTCGCCAACTGCTCGATGCGGGAGCTCCCGGTTTGCACTTCTACACCCTCAATCGGAGCACCGCCACCAGGGAGATCTACGCACATTTGGGCCTTCCCGGCCATCGTGCGGTCGACCCAAGTATCTAGGTGAAAGCACTGACCCTGGTCGAGCGGGCAGACTAGGAGGCGATGTCTCGAGACCAGGCCACTGCGCGTTCGGCACAAGTGAGCCGCGTCCCCTATCTTCCGGGACTCGACGGCCTGCGGGCGATTGCGGTTCTGGCTGTCATCGTCTATCACGCGAACTCGAACTGGCTTGCGGGAGGCTTCCTCGGGGTCGAAGTCTTCTTCGTTATCAGCGGGTACTTGATCACCCTGCTGTTGGTGGCCGAGAAAGAGCGGACGTCGGCAATCAGCCTCAAGGATTTCTGGCTCCGTCGAGCGCGTCGACTTCTGCCGGCGTTGTTGGTGATGATGTTGCTCCTGATCCTGTGGACCTCGTTCTTCGAGCGGGATGCCCTCGGAGCGCTTCGCGGCGATGTCATCGCGGGACTTCTGTACGGATCGAACTGGTTCCAGGTCTGGGTGGGTGCCGGCTACACAGCGATCAACGACTTCGCACCGCTTCGCCATCTGTGGTCACTCGCCGTCGAGGAGCAGTTCTACTTGCTCTGGCCACTCGTGATGATGGTGATCCTGCGCAAGGGCCATCGACGTCTCCCGCGTGTGGCGGTGTGGTTCTTGGCTTGTGCGCTAGCGATCACCGTGGTGGTCGGAATCCTGATGCCGAGCGGAAGAATCGGTGCTGACTGCGTCGCGACCCCTGACGCGTACTGGACCGTCGCGGGTCGGTGTGTCGGCAAAGTGGATCTTCTGTATCTGTCGACTCCGAGTCGCGCGAGCGGACTCCTTCTCGGCGCAGCGATGGCTCTCTTGTGGCGCCCGTATGCGCTGTTGCGGGGACCGATGCGGTCGAAGGGCCGCTCTCTTGATCCGTTCGCGCTGGTCGGCATCATCGGACTCGCCCTCTTGATGTGGGCCTTGCACGTCACCGAGCTCATCGGGGAGGAGGGAACCTACGCCGATCCGTGGCTGTTCCGTGGCGGATTCCTTCTCACTGGTGTCGCAACTCTGATGGTCATTGCTGCAGTTGCACATCCGAAATCCCGAACTGGAGAACTCCTCGGGAACAAGGTTCTGAAGACGATTGGTGAGCGCTCCTACGGCCTCTACCTGTACCACTGGCCGATCTTCCAGGCCTTGCGTCACGAAGCTGGCGTGAAGTTGAAAATTCACGAGTTCGCGTTGGCGATGCTGGTCACCGCTGTCCTGACTGAGATCTCGTATCGATTCATCGAATTGCCCATCCGAGAGAAGCGCTTCAAGAAGTCGATTCTCGGTGTTCTGCGCTCGAAGAGCAAAGAGACCACCCATAAGAAGACATGGGCAGCTGTTGTCACCGTTTTCGCTGCATTGCCGATCTTTGCAGGCATCAGCCTGGCGACCGCAGAGAACAAGTTGAACGAGGTCCAGGCGAGCCTCGACGCGGCTGAAGAAGCGATCGTCGACATCGTGGCCGACGTCCAGACGACACCGCCGCCGACCACTGCGCCTGCACCCGAGGAGACCGCACCACCGACGACGGTCCGCTCGTCGCGGCACTATCCCGTTTTTGCTCTCGGTGACTCGGTGATGAAGGGAGCGGCGCGCGAGTTGAAGGCACTCGGTGCTGTTGTCGACGCCGAACAGGACCGGCAGGGGAAGAACGGCGCCGACATCTTCCATCAATTGAAGGATCTCGGCGTCACGATGGACGCAGCGGTCGTCCACCTGGGCACGAATGGTCCTATCAAGAAAGAAACGATGGATCGGCTGCTGCAAGCTCTCGTCGACGTTCCCAAGGTGGTGTTGCTGACAGGCAAGGCCAACCGAGGCTGGACCGAGCCGAACAACACCATGATTCGCGATCTTCCCCTCGAATACCCCAACGTCATCGTCGTGGACTGGGAGCGTGAAGTGCAGAACTGCGTCGGAGCCTGTCTGACCAAGGACGGGATCCACCTCGACACCGATGGCCGGGTCTTCTACGCAGAACTCATCTTCCGTGCCCTCGGCCGTCTGTGACGGCGGGGATACA
This sequence comes from Actinomycetota bacterium, assembly GCA_046093905.1. Taxonomy (GTDB): domain Bacteria; phylum Actinomycetota; class Acidimicrobiia; order Acidimicrobiales; family Ilumatobacteraceae; genus Casp-actino8. The sequence goes on along the minus strand of JBJTGN010000448.1, from coordinate 1,401 downwards.
CAGCCGTCTGTGACGGTCACTTTTCTCGCCTTTGGCGTGATCGGCGTACGCTGGGGGCATGACCTCCCCAGTACGTGTTGCGGTGACCGGTGCAGCCGGTCAGATCGGTTACAGCCTCCTGTTTCGTATCGCCTCCGGTGCGATGTTGGGCCCCGATACCAAAGTGATTCTGCAGCTTCTCGAAATCACCCCGGCTCTCAAGGCTCTCGATGGTGTTCGTATGGAACTCGACGACTGTGCGTTCCCTCTTCTCGAAGGCGTGGTTGCGACCGACTCTGCGGATACTGCGTTCGCAGATGCCGATGTCGCCCTTCTCGTGGGCGCAATGCCGCGTAAGGCAGGCATGGAGCGAGCGGATCTCCTGAGTGCCAATGGCGGCATCTTCAAACCTCAGGGCGAAGCACTGGCCCGCAGTGCCAAGCGCGATGTCAAGGTTCTCGTGGTCGGCAATCCTGCGAACACGAATGCGTTGATCGCTCAGATGAATGCCTCATCTCTCGATCCGCGTCGGTTCACTGCGATGACTCGCCTCGACCACAATCGTGCTGTCACTCAGTTGGCTCAACGTCTCAATGCTCCGGTGACTGCGGTCAAGAAGATGACGATCTGGGGTAACCACTCGACGACGCAATATCCGGATCTGTTCCACTGCGAAGTGAGCGGTCGAAATGCCTACGAGGCAGTTGGCGATCACAACTGGATCGATCAGACCTATATCCCGTCCGTTGCGAAGCGTGGCGCAGCGATCATCGAAGCGCGCGGTGCGTCATCTGCGGCGTCGGCAGCAAATGCGGCGATCGATCACATCCGCTCGTGGTCTCTCGGAACCCCCGAGGGCGACTGGGTTTCGATGGCTGTGACGAGCGACGGCAGTTACGGTGTGCCCGAGGGACTGATCTCGAGCTTCCCGTGCGTGTGCCGAAACGGTGACTACGAGATCGTTCAGGGTCTCGAGATCGACGCGTACAGCCGATCCAAGATCGATGCCTCGACTGCGGAACTTGCAGACGAGCGTCAGGCCGTGCGCGATCTCGGACTCGTCTGAGTCAGCATCGAGACGACGGGTCAGCTGACAGCAACCTGGCAGGCGATCATCATCATCTGATCGACGCCCTTTTTCAGATCCTCATCAGAAATGCGTTCGACGTTCCCTGCTTCGGGTTCGATCACGTCGCTGACTGTCATCATGGCGAGGGCTTCGATCTTCTTGACAGCTGCGACGGTGTACATCATGGCGGCCTCCATCTCGACTCCGAGATGTCCGAGTTTTCGCCACAAGGCGAACGTTGTCGGATCCGGGTCGTAGAACAGGCCACTTGTCACGATCGAGCCGATGAAGACCCGATCGCTGACCGACCTGCTCAGCCGGGCGGCAGTTTCAACCAGGGAATACGTTGCGCT
>JBJTGN010000447.1:0-3886 GCA_046093905.1 Actinomycetota bacterium | reverse complement strand
CGGGGTGTCTATTTGCTCAAGCCGTCTGCCCGAGCGAATTATCCCGAGTACTGATCCTCATGGACATCCTGTGTCAGCTCGTCTACTTGTATCAGGTCGTCATCTTCGTTCGGATCATTCTGTCGTGGTTCCCGTCATCGTCAGGTCCGATGGCGACCGCTCAGTTCTGGCTCGTGAAGATCACCGAACCCGTACTCGGGCCGGTGCGTCGTGTTCTTCCGCCGCTCGGCGGCCTCGATCTGTCGCCGATTGTTGTGTTGCTGTTCCTGCAAATCGTCGTTCAAGGTCTGATTCTCGGTTGCTGAGTCGACACAAACGCACATCGAAGGTGTTGATCCAAACGTGTCCGAATCCGAGACCATGACCCCATCAGACAACGAGGGTTCGCGAGCCCAGTCGTCTGGCCATCTGTATCCCGAGGTCGACAGTCAGCCGTCTTTTCCCGCCGTCGAGGCTCGAGTCCTCGAATTGTGGGAGCGGGAGCATACGTTCGAGTCATCGGTGACGCGACGAGTCAGTGGCGATGCAGGGAGCAACGAGTTCGTCTTCTACGACGGTCCACCTTTTGCCAATGGACTCCCGCACTACGGGCACTTGTTGACCGGATTCGTCAAAGACGCAATTCCGCGGTATCGAACAATGAGCGGGCAGCGCGTCGAGAGACGTTTCGGATGGGACTGTCACGGCCTACCTGCCGAAGTCGAAGCTGAGAAGGAGCTCGGTATTTCGGGCCATCCGGAAATCTCGGCTTTCGGGGTGGCCAAGTTCAACGACTTCTGCCGCACGAGTGTTCTCAAGTACACGAACGAATGGGAGAGGTACGTCAACCGCCAAGCGCGTTGGGTCGACTTCTCGAACGACTACAAGACGCTCGACCTCTCGTACATGGAAAGCGTGATGTGGGCGTTCAAGACCCTGTTCGACAAGGGTCTCATCTACGAGGGTTTCAGGGTTCTCGCATATTGCTGGAGATGCGAGACGCCTTTGAGCAACACCGAGACGCGTATGGACGATGTCTACCGAAATCGACAAGACCCGGCAGTCACAGTTCGTTTCTCCCTCGACTCCGGCGAGCAGATTCTCGTCTGGACCACGACACCATGGACCCTTCCCGCGAATCTTGCTCTCGCCGTGAATCCTGACGTCGAGTACTCGATTCTCGAAGTCGAGGGTGAGCGCGTGATCATCGCCTCGGAGCGGCGATCGGCCTACGAGCGTGAACTGGGAGAGGCGGCAGTCGTCGGAACGGTGCGAGGTTCGGATCTCGTCGGTCGCACCTACCGTCCCATGTTCGACTTCTTCGCTGGGACGAGTGGAGCCTTTCGGGTGCTGCCCGGCGACTTCGTGACTGTCGACGACGGCACAGGTGTCGTCCACATGGCCCCCGGTTTCGGCGAGGAGGACCAGCTGACTTGTCAGGCAGCAGGAATTGCCACGATTTGTCCAATGGACAGCCATGGGTGCTATACGACGGAGATCGAACCTTGGGCAGGCGTCCATGTATTCGAGGCAAATCCTTCGGTGATTCGCACTCTCAAAGAACGCGGCGTCGTTCTTCGGCATGATTCCTACGACCACCCGTATCCGCATTGCTGGCGTTGCGCCGAGCCTCTCGTCTATCGAGCCATTTCGTCGTGGTTCGTCGAAGTGACGAAGATCAAGGATCGAATGCTGGAGCTGAACCAGCAGATCACGTGGGTGCCCGAACACTTGAAAGAGGGTTCGTTCGGAAAATGGCTCGCAAATGCCCGAGATTGGTCGATCAGTCGAAATCGCTTCTGGGGTTCGCCGATCCCGGTGTGGAAGAGCGACGACCCCGACCATCCTCGAGTCGACGTCTATGGAAGTGTCGAGCAACTCGAGCGTGATTTCGGTGTGACGATCACCGATCTTCATCGACCTGCCATCGATGATCTGGTTCGACCGAACCCGGATGATCCAACGGGCAAGTCGATGATGCGTCGCGTGCCGGAAGTGCTGGACTGCTGGTTCGAGAGCGGATCGATGCCATTCGCCCAGGTGCACTATCCCTTCGAAAACACGAAGTGGTTCGAGGATCACTATCCGGGGGATTTCATCGTCGAGTACATCGGGCAGACACGCGGTTGGTTCTACACGCTCCATGTCCTGGCGACCGCGTTGTTCGACCGTCCCGCTTTCTCGACGTGTGTGAGCCACGGAATCGTTCTCGGCGACGACGGCCAGAAGATGTCGAAGAGCCTTCGCAACTATCCGGACCCGATGCTGGTGTTCGACACCTATGGCGCGGATGCAATGCGCTGGTATCTGCTCTCCTCTGCGATCCTGCGTGGCTCGGATTTCTCCGTGACCGAACACGGAATTCGCGACACGGTTCGTCAGGTGCTCCTTCCGTTCTGGAACTCCTGGTACTTCTTGAGCCTCTATGCGAATGCAGAGGGTGTTCGAGGAAGTTTCGACACCTCGTCTGGCCATGTTCTCGATCGCTACATCTTGGCCAAGACGAGGAGCCTGATCGAAGGCGTCACTCACGACCTCGATGCCTACGATCTGTTCTCGGCCTGCGTTCGAGTTCGAGACTTTCTCGATGTACTGACCAATTGGTACATCCGGCGTTCTCGAGATCGCTTCTGGAGTGGAGAAGCAGAGGCTGTGAACACTCTGCACACGACTCTGGTCGTTCTGTGTCGAGTCACAGCGCCTCTCCTGCCCCTTCTGACCGATGAGGTGTATCGGGGTCTCGTACCCAACCAGAGTGTGCACCTCACAGACTGGCCGCTCCCGGACGAACTCCCGTCGAATGACGCTCTCGTGACAGCAATGGATCGAGTGAGAGAGGTGTGCTCGGCAGCCCTGTCGATCCGCAAGAGCAATTCGCTGAGGGTTCGGTTGCCGTTGGCGTCGTTGACTGTGTCATACCCCGACGCCCCGAGTTTGGCTCCATACATTTCGCTGATTGCCGATGAGGTCAACGTGAAAGCGGTGGAACTGCGCGAAGCCACAGGTGAGATGTCGTCGACTGTGTTGCAGGTCGTCCCGGCTGCGCTCGGACCTCGTCTCGGTGGGAGGACCCAGGAAGTCATCAAGGCGGTCAAAGCAGGAGACTGGCAGCACCAGGACGGTGTTGTCGTTGCTGGTGGTATCGAGTTGTTCGATGGCGAGTACACATTGAAGGTTGTCGCAGCCAATGTGGACGCAAGTGCAACATTCGCCAATGGCGAGGGAATCATCTCTCTCGACACCGTGGTGACGACGTCTCTCGAAGCTGAAGGCATTGCCCGCGACTTGATTCGATTGGTGCAACAGGAACGCCGGGAGAACAAGTTGAACGTGAGCGACCGCATCACGTTGTCTCTGGGTGTTCCCGAGTTCGTACGTCGCAGTGTGATGCCCTTCATCGAGACGGTCAAGTCGGAAACTTTGGCTGTTTCGGTCGAGTGGATCAATGAGGTGCCGAATACGGATCTCGACGGTGAACCCGTATTCGTGGGGATATCGGTCGCCGCCTGACTCGCCATCTTCGTGGCGGCTGTATCATCGGCGACATCTTTTCGTAATGGCCTCCTTGGAGGAGGAGAGAGAAGATGTCATAAGAAGGGCTTCCCGACAGGTGGCCCAAGACCGATGCCTGACAAGGTTTCCCGAGAAGGATGTTAATGATGGCCTCAGCGAAGAAGACTCCAGTCAAGAAGACAAAGAAGGCTCCTGCGAAGAAAGCACCCGCGAAGAAGGCTTCTGCGAAGAAAGCACCCGCGAAGAAGGCTTCTGCGAAGAAAGCACCCGCGAAGAAGGCTCCGGCGAAGAAGGCTCCGGCGAAGAAGGCTCCGGCGAAGAAGGCTCCGGCGAAGAAGGCTCCGGCGAAGAAGGCTCCGGCGAAGAACGTTGCAAAGGCAACTGTTCCCAAGAG
>JBJTGN010000446.1:0-3403 GCA_046093905.1 Actinomycetota bacterium | reverse complement strand
GCAACTAATGATGCGAGCGTCGATGGCACTACGGCTGCAGCGATCATCCAACACTTTCGCATATTCGAACCGTAGCCCCCACACCTCGTCGAGCGGCGCACACTCATGATGGGACGAGCAGCATTCGCACCTAAGCCGGCTCAGGTGTATTCGAGCGAGAAATGAGTGGAGCTGAGGGGAATTGAACCCCTGACCTCTTCCATGCCATGGAAGCGCTCTGCCAACTGAGCTACAGCCCCAAACTGGGACGCCTCACGTTACCAACCGTCAGGACGTCACCCAAATACCACCGCACGAAAACCCTGCGACGTCAGCCGATCACTGGCCGTGAACATGCACACGACTCTCGACGCTCACGGATGCTCGAACCGGTTCACCTCACCACACCCGCACCTCAATGTGACCGCCGAATTCGCCGGGTCTGGCGGCGGAGGCATGGGGTCGTACACGCCACGATCACGCCACTCGTCCGCGCGCTTTTCGACAACTTCCAAATTCGACCAGAAATCACGAGATGTCACGAGCGATCCTTCCACGACAACACGCTGGTTCTTGTTGCGCACGCGCCATGTCACATCATCGACAGTGGCAAGCCACTCATTGCAGAGGAAACAATTCAACTCCGCCATTCGAGTCGTGGCACATCGCGGTAGAGACGTTCGATTTCGTAGAACTGCCGTACTTCGTCGAGGAAGACGTGCACGACCACATCTCCGTAGTCGATCAACACCCACTGTTGTTCGCGGTGTCCCTCGGTGCGAATCGGAGATCGTCCCGTTGCTTCACGAACGCGATCCTCGATCTCCTCGGCGACTGCTCGCACGAGTCGGCGGTTCGATGCACCAGTGATGACGAACAACTCGGTGATGCCGAGCACTCCCCCGACCGACAGCACGATCGTGTCGGTTGCTTGTTTGTCGTCTGCGGCGCGAGCAGCAGTTGTTGCGAGCAACCACGCGTCATCTGTCGGTTTGAGGTCTTCCGACATCGTCACGACTCGGCCGCCACTGACGTTGTGGTGGTCATCAACGTCTCGGGGTCGATGTCTGGATCGGGAGCAGGACCAGTCTTCAGGAATTGCAGGAACGACTCACCAAGGATCACTTGGATGTCGACGCCTTCGATCCCCTCCGTTGCCTTTTCGAAGACGATCTCGCCCAGCATCAATGACAAGTTCTCTGACAAGGCCCGATCCGTTTCGTCGAAATATCTGATGATCGTCACTGGTGGCGGCACATCCCCCACTTGGCGAACGAGCATCACATTGGCAGCCATGTACAGGAGCCGCTCGGTTGCGCTGCGCGTCACTTCGACATCCGGATAGGGGCTGCTCAACGACACGTTCAGTGTCGGAAAGACTGCCACCATTGCGCTCGGCGCCATGCTCGCCATGACGCTGATGACCTCACCTGGGTCGTATTCGTAGACGTCGAGGCTCTCCGGGTTCTTTCGCACACTGTTGATAGCAATGGCATCGATCTGCCAGATGTTGATCGGACCAGCGAACAATCCCGACATGAACGTCATCATGTCGACGGGCACCTGCGCGCCGACGTCGGGAATGACTCCTACTGGTTCAGCGCCGAGCCGACCAGATGCGACAGCCTTTTGAATGCCGTCCCAGATGGCTCGAATCTGCGGTGTGCGCTGCGAGTCGACCTGACGTGTATCGAGCGACGCAAGGACGGCCGCTGCCTGAATCGGAGCGAATCGGTTCTCACCGGCCTCTGCGATGACCGTGATGATGTTCAATTCCGAATCGGTGATGTCGGTGACGAAATCGGCAATGATCGTGCCGACGCGAGCGAGGAGATCACCGGTGTCGTCGACGTCGTTCACCGAGACCAGGTCGATCTGGCTGTTGGTGATGTTCTCGATCGCGAGCTTCAAGCCTTCTTCGCCTTCTTCTGAGAAGACTTGCGAGATCGTCTTCAAACCGCCGGCTTCTTGACCGGGAACGACGATGTTCAACGGCACGAGCATCACCGTGCCGCCAGCACCGTCGGGGCCGAGCGCAAGAACGCTCAAAGCACTCAGAACGTTTCGTTCATCGATGGTCGCGAAGATCGCCGTTGGCGTACTCGGAATCGTCCGCAAGGGAAGCGACACCACTTCTTCGGCAGCTCGTGAATCCCGCACTGCTCTCCATGCAACGACACTTCCGACTGGTATCGCGATAAACGATGCAGCACCCACCACGAACGCAGTCCACGTCGCGCGCCGTCGCCGCGCAGCAAGAGCATTCATCGGACGCATGTTCATCGAGTTCATCACCGAATCCCAACAGTCACGGCATAGAGAGCCCGTGGCCGGATCACCGTCAGCACTGGGGCGGTGACGTGGACGTCGAGTGGACGGCCATCGACGATACGTCGACGCAGATCAGTGCTCGAGACGTCGAGATGTGGCACCTCGACATGGTGGCACGGGATGCCGTCGGGAACCGGAGCATGAAGACCTGGGCGATCGACGACCACGATCTCACTCAACGCAAGAACGTCCTCGAGGCGCTCCCAGGTCGTGAGACCAGCGGCTGCGTCGTCGCCGACGATGGTGAAGAACTCAGCGGCGGGGTGAAGACACGCCAAACCCGCCAATGTCGTCGCTGTGAAACTCGGGCCACCGTGGTCGATCTCCCAGCGCCCCGCCTCGAGGCCTTCGACGCCAGCCACTGCAGCCTGCACCATGGCGAGGCGATCCTCAGCCGGCGTGATCGCTCGAGTGCCCTCCTTCTGCCACGGGACATTGGCCACCATCAAGATCACTCGGTCGAGTTCGAGAGCATGGCGAACATTGACAGCGGTGACCAGGTGTCCAACATGGGGCGGGTCGAATGTGCCGCCGAAAATGCCGATGCGCTCTTGTCTGCCCTTGGGGGACGTCGCTGCACCTGCCATCACCGGCAAAGTCTACGGGCAAGCCCCGTCCCCTTGGTCTCGGTTGGACTGAGCCCGGGGGGTCGCGTTGCGCGGACCGGACGGGATTCCGTCTGGAAATTCTCAAGTCCGGCGAGTCATGTGCCGATGAACATGCGTCCGTCCGGTCATCCGGGCTGCCGATGGCCGGCCGGGCGCTTTTATCAAGAAACTTTCCCAAACACACCCATGCGATACGACACGAGAAAAACACTTTGCTACCCTCACGGTTCCTTGTCGGGACCCCCCAGGCCCGCAAAGCCCAGTACGACCCACAATTCATTCGCTCGCTTCCTCTCGGGACGCCTCCACCACAGCCTTCATCGACGGCGGTGTTTGTGGCAGGAGACACACCCCGATCGGGAATCGAATCAGTACCAGAACAGTTGAGACGACCATCATGAATGACTCCATCGGCATCTACCTGAACGACATCGGCAAGGTTCCCTTGCTCACCGCTGAAGACGAGCGCGTGCTGTCGCGTGCGA
>JBJTGN010000445.1:0-2295 GCA_046093905.1 Actinomycetota bacterium | reverse complement strand
GCGCAGTGCGTTTGGGTTAGCGGAAGTGAAGAGAAATCTGATTGCCGCAGCTGGTGGTCTCTATCGACTTCCGCGAGCATTGGGTCAGCAGGTTGCAATGGAGGTCATCCTCACTGGTGAGCCGCTGAGTGCTCAAAGGGCCTACGAGCTCGGACTGGTCAATCGAATCGTTGGGCCTGGCGAAGCGCTGCAATCGGCTATTGCTCTCGCCGAAAAGATCTGTGAAAACGCGCCCCTTGCGGTTCGCGCAAGTCGTCGAGTTGTCCTGGCTGCGGCAACCGAGGACGACAAAACTCTCGTTCAGATGACCAACGCGGAATTCTCCGTTGTCCTGCAATCGAGTGACACCAAAGAAGGACTCGAAGCCTTCATTGAAAAACGTGCTCCACGTTGGACCGGTGCTTAGGAGAGCAGATCTTTCGAAACGACAATCGCCTCGGCGATGAGGCCAAAACGTTCAAATAAGTTCTTCGTCGACCGATCTCCCGGCAGAGCCACACTCGACACGCGTGCAACCCCACTGACGCTCGCATCTGCCATTAGTCGCTTCATCAGGGCGTCCCCTACACCGATACCTCGCGCCTCGTGAAGGACATGCACAAGGTCAATGGTCCACTCCTCAGCGTCACGAAGATGAACAATCAAGGAGCCCACCGCTGACTCCCCCACCACGGCGACATACACATGTCTCGTGCCTCCGGCTATGCGCTGAGGGTGTTTCCCTCTGAACTCGGCTGCCTGTTCGCGTGCTCTTTGACAATGATCATCTATGAGAGGCGCAATCGATTCGTCCGCCGCATCGCACTTACGGATTTCAATCATGACCAAAATCAGCCCCTCTAGCTTCGCTGGCAGCAAGAACGGTGGCTCGCGCACGATGACCGATTTCGTACATGTACACGGCAAGGCACAACTCAGGAGGACTCACTTTCAATCGAGAAACAATGTCGCGCGCAGACATCATGTCGTACTGGGTCCAAGGAAGTACCTCGTTCTGGCTCACTGGCTTCGATGGAACTGCGCCTTGAGCCGACTCCTCACCTTGCTTTTCAGCAGAACCACCGGCCTTCTTATCGGCGTCATTTTGTCGCGGATAAGAATGTGACGATCTGTTTAACTTCTGACCGATTGAACGGCCTAGCATCTTGACCACCTGCTCACCAATAAAACGAGCCGCAGGAGCATCGCGTCTCAATGAGCTGACGGTCTGACGAATCGAATCCTTCAGGGATTCGACCGGAGTCGTCATGATCAGTCCTCTAGCGCCCGCTGAAGATCGGACACGAGTCATCGCCCACCGGACAGACTGGTGCACTCTCTCGAACGAGAAGGAAACAACTTGTGCATAGTTGTTCGTCGGCACGTTTTGGCTGAAGGCGGTCATCACCGGTTGAACGATCGTCAACTTCGACCTCTTCTTCATCTTCGGGCGCAAGCTCTTCGGTAGCGAGCTTGTCCTTCAGGATCTTGTCCAAGTCTTCTTCGACGTCGTCGGCTGTGAGCAGGTCCTCTTCGTCTTCGTCATCATCGTTGGCGCGCCGCACAACCGTGGCGCCCACACTTTCGTCATCATCGTCGTCGGCAATATCTCCGTCGACCTCGTCTTCGTCGATAATTCCGAAGTCACCCTCTTCGAGCTCGTCTTCCTCCAGCTCGTCAGGGGCCAAATCGTCGGCGTCGATCTCAACCTCGTCGAGCTCTTCTGGATCGATGTCGTCAGCGGCCACCAGTACTCCTTCGTTCGGTGCACGTTGTGCGCACCATTTGGCTTCGGCTTAACAAGCCGTTGTCCGCGCGGATACTACGCACAAAGTCGACCACTTGCACGACCTCTCGTAATCTGTGGATAACTCGTGACGACCGTCACCGTGCAATGACGAAATGTCGTCAAATTCTCACGAATCGCGTCGTTTGGATTCTGCTCGTCGCTCTGCTTCGAGTCGTTCCAACTCCGGCGCTTCCATCGTCATGTGAGACATTGCCTCAGCAAGCGCACGATGCCCCGCCACCTCACCAATCTGCCGGTGCATTTCGAGTGCAACACGACGATACGCAGGGTGGCCTTGTGGCGCGGAGCGCAACTCGAGCATGTGCATCGCCTCTCGCGCATTGAACTGCATCACATATCTCAATCGATAGGCCATGGACACCACATAGGACGCCTGTTGTGGGTATTCGTGCACAAGTGCCTCGTACAGACCGCGCGCACGCTCCATCACCTCGTCAAATGCCGGTGCAACGCCTGCCGCATCGACTAGGTCAGGGCGCGCATAACCGTGATACGGGGTCAATGGC
>JBJTGN010000444.1:0-6829 GCA_046093905.1 Actinomycetota bacterium | reverse complement strand
TTCGTCACCGAAAACACCGCTCTGCGTTGTGCTGTGCCCGGTACTGGTTCCTTCGACAATCCGAGTCCGGTCAGCATTCCGATCACATCGCTCCCGGCTGCGAAGCTGTCGACGCCCTACTCGCAGCGGATTCCCGTTCTGGGGGGCGTCGCTCCATTCACCTGGTCGATCGTCGGTGGATCCCTCCCATAGGGTCTCGCCCTCGATGCCCACACTGGTCGACTGACTGGCTCGACTGCCGTTGTCGGAGTCACCAATCCGACGATTCGAATCACTGACTCTCGGGGTTCGACCACCGATCGTGCATTCGCTGTGGGAGTACCGTCTTCCGTTTCGATCACGACGACGTCGCTGCCGGCTGCAACCGTCGGAACGAAGTACTCGGCGGGCCTGAGCGTTACTGGTGCCACTGGAAAGGTGACCTGGTCCGTGGTCGGAGGAAGCCTTCCGCCTGGGCTGTCGCTGAATGCCAGCAAGGGCACGATCTCGGGAACGCCATCGTCACCGGGAACCAGTTCGTTCACCGTTAAGGTTCGAGACAGGTCGGGCTTCACGGGCTCGTCGACCCTCGGGATCACAGCCCAGTCTCCAACAATGCAGGTGACGGGACTATCGATCACCAAGACCACCAGACGCCTGATTTCGCAAGCCACGGCAACGGTGACGATAGGGAACAGCACCAATCGCGCTGTGAATGGGGTCCAGGTGACAGGTCAATGGAGCGTGAATGGCTCCGTCGCGGGAACTTCGTCGGTTTCGGCACGATCGGGGAAGGCGTCGCTGAAGTCCCCGACGTTCTCGGGGGTTGCCGGCGCAACCTTGACCTTCTGTGTCACGGCGATGTCCGGCGGTGGGTTCGTCTTGACGACTCCCTTGCCCGTGTGCAGCTCGACCACGTTGTAGGCCGTCTCTGAAGATCGACCCTGCGACGAATGTCGGGCGTCGCTCGGGGGACGAATCACACCGTCAGACGGGTTACGGTGGCGCCATGCGAACGGGTAGATGTCTGTGCGGTGCGGTCACATTCGAATTGTCAGGCGATCTGATCGCCACTGCGGTGTGCCACTGCGACCATTGTCAGCGTCAGAGTGGCGGAGCCTTTTCCGTCAACCTGATAGCTCACACCTCCCAACTCACCATCAATGGTGATCTGCAGACGTACAACGAGCGTGGCGAACGCGGTGATGACGTCTACGTTCGACGTCGGTTCTGCGGGGCCTGCGGTTCGCCGATCGTGTCCGAACTGGCCAAGACCGATGGTGTGATTGCGATCAAAGCCGGTGTTCTCGACGACCGGTCCGATGTGAAGCCGAATGTCGAGGTGTGGTGCGTGGACCGTCAGCCGTGGGTGTCACTGCCTGGTATGGCCATCTCGCTCGACCGCGAGTAGCAGACCCAGAACTTCGGTGAGCGCGGCTCCCCGGGGATGAGAATCGCTCAGAAGCCAGTTTCTGCACCGCCAGGACGTGAACGAGACCCACATTGAGCCGATGAACGACAACAAGTCGCCGATTCGTTTGACTATCCGCGATTCTTCCCATCTTTGGATGAATCGTTGCGTAATCCGCCATACAGACCTCGAGTGACGAAAGCGCCATACAGAAGAGGTTCTGCCAGAGGACGCGGAATCCGCATGCGGCCTCCGGTCTTCATTGCAACCGTCAAACCCTCCGGCTGCAAACCAATGATCGAACCCCACCGGTATTTGGGTGCACGAAATCGACGCCGAGATGCGCGTCCACGTAGCACACTGCGCACATTGGCCACAACGACACGATGTCCCCAGTTGCGCGCCGAACTTCGCAGCGGATCCGATGCAGCGACATCACCGATTGCGAACACATTCTCATGACCCGCGCTTCTCAAATGACGATTGACTCGAACGAAGCCACGATCGTCGAGAATCTCTGATGGCAGGAACCCGGTGTGCGGACGAACCGATCCAACAGCCCACACAACAGCATCGGCTTCGAACGGAGGCTGACCAGTCGACCAGCTGATGGTGCCAGAGGTGATCGACTCCGGTGCCCGGTCGTCTGGCAGCACAGCACGATGATCCAAGTGGATCGTCACTCCGTCACGGTCGAGGCTCCTGGTTGCCCATCGCCGAGCTGAGGAACGGTGCTCGGGGAGTATTTCATTTCCCGAGTGGAACAGGTGCACATCATGCGAACCAGTACGTGCGAGGTTGTCGGCCACGCTCACACCCGTGGCTCCGCCGCCGATGACTGCAATCACCTTCGCTGAGGCCAGCATCTGCGAGCTGTCGGCGATCTGCGAACCCACCGTCTCGAGGTTCTCGACGCGATCGTGACGCCAGAACCCGTTACTCACTCCAGTGGCAATGACGAATGCGTCGTAGCGAACCTCGTCCACGTCACCGTCAACACTTTGTACACGAACAGTCGAATTCTCGAGGTCGACCGATGACACTCGCCCAAGTCGCACATCCACCGCATCGAGGCGACGAAATCGGTCGGTGGGAACGAAGTAGTGCCGCCGCCACTGTTCAGGATTGGCCAGTCGCATCCCGAGTTCCTGACCGCTCACGAGGGCAGGCCTGGTTGTCACCGCCACGACTCGACATGTACGTGCAAGCCTCGTCGCCACGAGGATGCCCGTGTCACCGAGTCCCGCAACGACGACAGTGGGAAGGTTCACCGCACAATTGTCTCAAAAACTGTCCCGAAAACCTGATCCCCCATCAACGGGGATCCCCATCCCACCGAGTGCTCGACAGCCCATCTGTCTGCGAACCATCGTCTTGCGTTTTCAAAACGTGGATTGGTTTCGGCGAGACCGACCTCGACCGTGCCAAATCGTGGTTCGACCGTAGGTCACGCCTCACTGTGCTCGTTTTGCCGTTGAATACCTCTCATCCGCTCGGATACCTCGTCGACAGACTCGAAGCACAGGCCGAGCACGATCCCGTCCTGCGGGCGAAACTCCACGAGGAATGACCGACTCCTAGGACGTCGATTCGCGGTTGTCACCCATGGGTGGAAATCTGACTACGTCAGAAGCCCGCTGCGGCGAACTGTTCCAGAGCCTTCATCGCGACTGAGAGGAGATCGTCATCACTGCGTGAGGCCCACATTCGTGCAGTTCTCCCACCATGCAGTGCCAACAACACGGGCTCGCCCGTGAGCGGAAGCAGATTGAACCATGAGCGGAATGCCTCGCCGGGTGATGTCACTCGACTCCAGACCAGGGAGTCAGTATCCCAGAATGGTTCCGCGAAGCGAAACCACACCTTGTCGAGCAGACCCGTACCAATGGTGGTGACGGCAGTCTGCGTGCTGGTCGGCAGTGGGGGTTCGAACTGCAGTCGACCGGAAGCGAGCACGGCTAGCGGCACTGTCACGACCACACGATCGACACTGACGACGGTGCCATCGGCGAGATCGAGCGAAACCCCTGCGAAACCCCACCGAACTGTCTCGACGGCGCTCTCGGTTCGAACGTCGAGTCCGGTCGCCAGATGCTCGGTGAGACGACCGTAACCCCCGATCACGAGAAGATCGTCCCCCTGGCTTCCCTCCTGCGTGCCCCACCAGGCAGACAACTCGTCCGCATTCGCCCCGTACTCAGCAGCCACCTCCACCTCGTCGACGTGATGGAACGCAATATCGAGATCACCCCCGACAGCGACGACTGCGTCACTGATCGATCGATCTGCTTCAGCCTCTTCGGCAGCGGTGAGAGCGCGCTCGATGTCTGCAATGACGCCGTCGAGTGAGTCGGCATTCAGGCCCTCGATGAGTACGTCGCGAGCGTCGTCGTAGTCGAATGGGGCGGTTTCAACCCCGAGCGCGGCCAGTTGATCAGCGAGGTCACTGGCCACGATGTCGTGCACCCACGATGCACCGAGTTCGATCGGGATGGGCCACCGGTTGGGACGGACTGTGGCAATGCGGCCTCCGATTCGGTCCCGCGCTTCCAGCACCACGACCGTGAAGCCGCGATCACGCAACGTGGCAGCAGCACGAAGCCCAGCGGCTCCAGCACCGATGACAGCAACCATCTCACCGGGAGTGGCTGCGGCCACCACCTCTGCTGCAGCACGATCTCCGGATTCCAACGCTCCGTGCACTGTGGCGGGAGCGGACAGTGACGTGGCCTCGCCTGCGAAGAACACTCGACCTTCGAGAGGTTCGGCCAATGATCGCCGCATGGACGGCTCCGCACCCACCGGCAGGAACGAATACGAGCCGAGAGCCCATTGGTCGGCCGACCACGAGGTGCGCACCATGGAAAGCGGCGCAGGCACTTTCCCGGTTGATTCGACGAGGTGCGGATCCCTGCAGCCGGCGACGAGAACGGCAACCGTGGCACCGCCTGCGAGACGCAGCAATTCGCGTCGGTTCGGGAGATATGCCGAGGAGGTCACGACCTCAAGTGTCGCACGACCTCATCCGGTCGTGGGCATGCATGAGCCCGCTCGTGGCGGGGACAAGACATGTCGCACAGAGCAAGTGCCGTTCCCTGACTGCACACCAACGCAAACGACCGCCCCGCAGGGCGGCCGTTGCTGAGGTCTGGGTTGTCAGTCGCGCTATGCCATTGATCTGTGCGTCATGAGCGAGTGACGCGGCGAGACCGCACGGAGACCATGACTCCAGTCACGATAAGGAGTATCGCAAACACAGCAAGAGCTTCTGTCCCTTGAGAACCAGTATTCGGGAGAGACTCAGAAGCGACCGCAGGTTGGGGGAGCTCGTAGTCGTCGAAGTCGTATTCGGGTTGTTCGGTTTCGATTCCCAAAGCCTCATTCAATTGGTCCACAGTCAGCGCAGTTCCCGACCATGTCGTGAATTGGTAAGCCTTGCCTCCCGGACCACCTTCTCCATCGGTGTCCTCATCATCGAAGAACAGACCGATCACCGATCCGGATCCGCTGTTGGAGAACACCGACTCGTTGTCGACACTGTCGTCGATGTCGATCACAGGATCACCGATACCACCGCCTGCACTTCGCAGGTACACCTTGAAATTGTCCGTCGTTCCGTCACGAACGATGATGAGGTCGATGACTTCGTTGGCGCTGAAGTACCTCCCGAACACGTCACTTCCGTCACCAAGATTGTAGAAGTAGATGTAATTTTCGTACGTGTAGAAGCCGTTGTCGGTGCCAGTGTCCTTGTAGTCGATGATCTTTCGATAACCGGCGGAGGGACCGATGTCGGAGAACGAAAACTTCAAAATGACCGTGTACGTGTCCGTCACCGGAGCATTTGTCACAATTCTCAATCCACCTCCATCTTCTGACGATGTGGTCCATTGCCAATAGGAATCCCCGTTGTCGGATCCGTAGTTGGTCGAGATGATGCAGGGGTTGTCCAGTTGACCTGAGGTGCAAGTAGGCGACTGTGTCGCCGTGCTCCCGCCTGCGGAGTCAGTCAGGTTGTTGTCGAATTGGTAATCGATCGTCGGCGGCGGAACTGCTGCCGAGACAGGGGTTGCCGCGGCACCGATCAGTCCCGCCGAGGCGAGGACGATGGTGGCTCCGATGAACCGAATTGGACGTTTGGTGGATGAATAGTGAGCCATAGTTTTGCAGGGTATGAATTCTTGTTTCGGGAAGGGTGGATACTTGGCGGAACTATTTATGCTCATCTCGCAGATGAGGCATTGACGCCCCATGGCTTCGGAAGGCCAGCCTTTTTCGATTGGCCGCGCGGCCTGGCTCGTGGCGGGGACAGGACCCGTCGGGTTGCTCCGCAACCCTCCTCCCAAATGCCGTCACACCACCGAACGAAAAGCAGAAGACCCCCTTTCGGGGGCCTTCTGCTTTTCGTTGGTGGCGGGGACAGGATTTGAACCTGTGACCTTCGGGTTATGAGCCCGACGAGCTACCTGACTGCTCCACCCCGCGGCGTGATCTCAGAGCCTACGGCTCGAAACGCTCTCTTCAACCCGGATCCTCGAAGGAGTGAGAATAGTTACTCACTGACTATTCTCACTCCATGACATTGGCGAGCCGTTCGGTCCTCTCTGGTCTCGCAGTTCTGTGCATCACGTCGTGCTCACCCGCGAACTCCGGGGCGGAAACAACGACCGTCTTTGCGGCCGCCTCACTCGTCGACGCCTTCACTGAACTCGGCGAAGCATTCGAATCCGCCCATCCCGACTCGGACATCGAGTTCAATTTCGCATCCTCATCCGATCTCGCAACACAGATCATCGAAGGTGCTCAGGCTGACATCTTCGCCTCAGCCGACACAAAGAACGTCGACAAGGTCCGCGAGAGTCCCGTTCCGATCCGCGATGTACGGACGTTTGCCACCAATTCCCTCGAGATCTTGGTCGAAGCCGGCAACCCGATGAACATCGACGAACTCAGTGATCTCTCGAAACCAAACCTCATCTTCATCACTTGTGACGAATCTGTGCCGATCGGTCGCTACAGCGCAGACATTCTCTCCCGAGCACATGTCACCGTGATACCCAAGTCCTACGAAGAAAGTGTGAAAGGAATCGTCAACAAGATCGTTCTCGGTGAAGCCGATGCCGGCATTGTCTATCGAACCGACGTCATTGCTTCAGGTACTGCAGCGCAGGGCGTCACGATTCCCAGTGAGTTCAACGTGGTTGCCGAGTATCCGATCACCCTGATCGGCAACACGTCCTCCACATCAGCACGCTCCTTCCTCGACTTCGTCACGACATCTGAGACAGCGCGCAAGATTCTCGAGTCATACGGCTTCGGTCCGCCATGAACCGAACACCGAGACATCGCACTCCCCTTTCGATTTCGATTCTGGCGGGAACTGCCGTGCTGTTCTTTCTCTTGCCATTTGCCGGTCTCATGGTGCGCGTGCCATGGAGC
>JBJTGN010000443.1:0-8182 GCA_046093905.1 Actinomycetota bacterium | reverse complement strand
CATAGAACCGTTCCTCTCTCCTTCCGTCTCTTGATTTCTCAACAAACCAAGTCGGCGACTGCCCAGGTTTGATCTCGATGATTCCGATCTCATTCTTGTCGACTGTCACAGTGCGGTTCATGGCTTTTGGTTCAGGCGGCCGTGGCGACCGCGTGGTTTGGTGATCTCCATTGACCGAACCAACGTGAAAGATCTGCGCCGGTTCGGTGATGCCACGCGAGCAGCGCGTTCAGCGCTCAGGGATGGACGGCGCCGCGGTTCGCCTTATGTCAATTCTCTCGGTGAGGATTCCTGATCAAGCATCTTGATCAACTTCGGTACCAGCTGATCCGGTGGGCTGGATGAATTCGGGCCACCAGCCCGGATCCAATCAGCCAGGGCTGAGATGTCGCCATCCCGGTGCATGTTGCCGAGCCAATTGGCTCGGCGGTGCGCATTCGGGCCGTGGGGTCTGACGACAACGACGTTCGAGTACGAGCAGTGGTTGAGACAGCCGCTGACACGCACGCGACAGTTGCCCCGTTCGCTTGCTGCCTGTCGGAGGATTTCGAGATGGCCGTCATGGTCGGTGCCGGGATGTTTGCTCAGACTTCCGCAACAACATGCGCGACACACAACGATGGTGCACCCGTTGCCCCGGTGGTTTTCGATTGAGAGAGGCGGTTGGTCAGAGTCGGTCACGGCACTGGACTCCTGAAGGAACTGACGAGCCCGTCAGCGCCGCCCACCGTGAGGTAGCACTCGTCCGTCGACCAAGCGAGAGCGGAAATCGGTTCGGAGAATCGGTGTTCCCCGATCTGCTTGGGCCGCTTCTTCGTCTCCCAGAAGATGAGGGTGCCCGCAGCGTCGCATGTCGCAAGACACGACCCTTGCGGAGAGTACTGAAGAGCACTGATGTGTCGCTCATGGCCGCCAAGGGTGACTGGGCGACTACCTTGTGGTCCTTTGCCGGAGAAATCCCAGATCGTGATGTCTCCGATGCTTCCAACGGCAAGGAATCGAGACGACGGATCCCATGCCGTGTGTTCGATCTTCGCCGGATATCCGGACATCTGCATGTCATCGCCGGTCCAGAGACGCCAAATGTGAACGCTTGCATCCTGGCAACCGCTCGCGGCCCATTTCCCGTTGGGAGAAAGGTCGAGGCTCAGAAGCGAGCCTTTCCAAGGGAAGTGCTTGGGCTTGAGATTCGGCTCGTTTGGCCGGAACCAGTGGACGCCGCCGTAGCAGGTCGCGCCGACCGACATCCCGTCCACGGACCACGCGACCGCAGAGGCGGTCGAGGTCAAGTCATCCCAGCGGCCAACAAGATCACCGATGGCATCGAACACAAATAGTGATTTCCCTGAGGCTACGGCGAGCAGATTGGCCACTGGAGACCAGGCGAGTGCCCCCGGCCAGCCCTTCAGCAGCGCTGAAACAGAGACTTCGGGTGTGTCCGCATGCGAAATGCGGACGCGTTCGTCGTGTCCGCAAGTCGCCAGATGGTTTCCGTCATGGGACCATCCGCCGGCGAGGACACCACGCGGATGTTCTGGAAGGGCGAAAAGGGTTTCGCCAGACGCGGGATCGAGGATGACGACTTGGCCGGAGAGTGATCCGACGAGAAGCGCGCCATTCCGAGGAGAGCAATGAACAAATGTGACGTAATCGTCGACTGCATTTGTCCAGTTCGGCGTCAATGTCTCGGTCGCATTACTGTCCGGTCTCGCCATCACTTCACCAAGCACTCGGAGAAGGATCGGTTGAGCTGTTCGCGATCAAGATTGCGCCCGATGAACACCAATCGGTTGATTCGCGTCTCGTCATCGGCCCAGGCCTTGTCGGCCTGTGCGTCGAACAACATGTGGACACCCTGGAAGACATAACGCTCGTCTTCTCCATCGAGAGAGAGGATTCCTTTCATCCGGAAGATGTCGGTTCCTTGTGTCGCGAGAAGCTCGCCGAGCCAGTCGTTGAGCTTCTTCCCATCGACGCTCCCCTGCACCTCGATACCCACTGAGGTGACGCTCTGATCGTGTTGATGCTCGGATTCAGTCAGGAACCGGGGGTCCATTTCCAAGACTCGGCCAAGATCGAAAGCTCCGACATCAAGAATCTGATCCAGATCGATTTCGCCAAAGGCGGAGCGACTCATCTTCGCCATCGCGTTGATCGAACGGATCCGAGTCTCTATGCGCTCGAGGTCGACATCGGAAACAAGATCCGTCTTGTTGATCACTATTCGGTCGGCAAAAGCGATCTGCTCCATAGCTTCGTTTTCGACTCCTTCGGGCTTCTCTTCGTCGAGATGGAGATCGATGTGCTTGGCATCAACGAGTGTCACGATCGCATCAAGTCGAAGTTGACTCCGGATCTCGTCGTCCACGAAGAACGTCTGAGCAACGGGAGCTGGATCGGCGAGTCCCGTTGTCTCGATCAGGATGTGGTCGAATCTGTCACGTCGGCGCATGAGATCGCCAAGAATGCGGATCAGGTCGCCGCGAACCGTGCAGCAGATGCACCCGTTGTTCATCTCGAAGATCTCCTCCTCGGAATCGATGACGAGGGCATCATCGATTCCGATTTCTCCGAATTCGTTCTCAATGACAGCAATCCGCTTGCCGTGATTCTCAGTGAGGATGTAGTTCAGCAGTGTCGTTTTTCCTGAACCGAGAAACCCTGTGAGGACAGTCACTGGTACTAGTTGGGTATCAGATTCCATGTGAAATTCCATTTCTTTGTGCGGCCCGAGAGCGGTGCTCCTGAGTGACGGTGATTGCTCGGTTTCGTGAAGGGATTGTCAGAAGAAAGATGCCCAGGAAGGCGGTCGCAGCAGTGAGCGCGATGGTCGCCCCGGGTGGGGTGGAGAGGTGATAACTGAGGATCAAGCCGACGACGGCTGCTCCGAGGCCGATCAGGGTGGAAGCCGTTGTCATCAGTCCAATGCGATTGGTGATGAGACGCGCTGATGCGGCCGGGGTCACCAGCATCGTGACGCTCATCAACAAGCCAACGGTCTGGAGACTGACGACCACACAGATGGAGACGAGCCCGAGAACGATGAATCGAAGTAAGCCAACATTGATACCAACCTGACGGGCATGGACGGGATCGAATGTCGCGGAGATCAGGTCGCGAAAGAAGATGGCGACGGTCGCAAGCGCGAGCACGGCCAGAACGGCGTTGAGTTGCACGTCGCTCGCGGCAACGGTGGTGATCTGTCCGAAGAGGAAATGCGTGAGATCGACAGAGATGCTGGAACTCCTACTGATGATGATCACCCCGAGAGCGAAGAGGATCGTCTCGACGACGCCGATGACCGAATCGTCGGCGAGTTTGCGTGCCCCCAGCAGGGCGATCAACATTCCCATTACAAGGCCGGCGACCAGTGCCCCAGCGACGATGCTTGCTCCAACGAGATAGGCGATCGCCACACCGGAGAGGGATGCATGGCTCATGGCATCGCCGAGGTAGGCAAGTCTCCTGAGCACGACCCAGACCCCCACGATGGGGCAGAGGATCCCCACAATCACGGCGATTGCAAGGGCGTTCTTCATGAATTGTGATGCGAATGGATCGGTGAGGAAGTCGATCACGCTGATTCATCCACGCTGTAGCGAGCGACTTCGCTTGATCCAAATGTGGATTCAAGCGAGTCAGCGTCAAGGACATCGGCGGGATCGCCGTCGGCGATCAGGGTCCCGTTGATGGCAAGACATCGGGAGAAGTGGCGCCGGACAATCGCCAAGTCATGGGTGGCGACAAGGATCGTGCGGCCTTCGTCGGCGAGAGTTTGAAACAATTTGAGGAGATCGAGCGTGTTCGGTGTGTCGACCCCCGCGAGCGATTCATCGAGGAGGAGGAGTTCCGCTTCCTGCGCCAGAGCGCGCGCAACTAGAGCGCGTTGGAGTTGGCCACCGGAAAGCGAACCGATCGGGTCCTCGCGACGGTCGGAGAGCCCCACCTGGGCAAGGGCATCATCGATCGCCTGATGATCGGCAGATCGTGGCCGTTTCCATGAAGGAAGAAATGGGCGACGACCGCTGAGGACAAGCTGACCGACATTGATCGGGAAGGACCGGTCAAGATCCGCTTGTTGTGGGAGATACGCGATGTGGGCCTGCTCGGCGCCGTGGTGGCATTCGATTCCGCCGAGGCGGATGGAACCATCGAATGGGACAACTCCGGCTATCGCCTTGAACATTGTCGACTTCCCGGCCCCATTTGGTCCGATGACGGCAATGAGCTCTCCCCACCCGCTCACGAACGCGACGTTGGCGATGGCTTGACGTTGTCCGTAGTGGACGCCGAGGTTCTCGACGATGAGGGCATCGTCGAGAACCTCGGCTTCGGTTTTCATGAACAGCCCATGCCCGTCGTCAGTGAAGCCAGATTCGTCCTCATCACTGAGTCGTAGTCGGCTCCGTTGGCGAGCCCCTCATCGTCGATGGTCTCGACAGGTGAGAGCGCATCGGTGGTTGCGCCGATTTCTCGAGCGACCGTCTCCGCAAGATCGGGCGGCACGGACTCTTCGAAGTAGATGACCTGGACGTTGTTCGCTTTGGCTGCTGCAGCGACGGCCTCGAGTGTCTTCGGATCGGGTTCAATTTCGGGACTTAGTCCGGCAATCGGGATCTGGGTGAGCCCATACCGGTCGGCGAAATAGACGAACGCTCGATGCGTGGTGACGATCACTTTCGAACTGCAACTGGCCAGACCGATAGCCATGTCTTTGTCGAGCATCTCGAGTTTTGAACGGTATGAAGCGAGTCCCGTATCGAAGGTCGCCGAGCAGGAGGGGTCGGCCTTGACCAGCGCGTCGTGGATGCCTTCCGCGATCCTGATCTGGAGCACTGGATCCACCCAGACATGTGGGTCGAAATCCCCTTCGAGTACCTCGCCATCTTGTTCACCCTGTGTGCCTTTGAGCTGCTGTTGGATCGTCTTGAGCGGCATTCCGCTCAAGAGGTCGACAGCGGTCACCGAAGCAGGTAGGCCCTTCACGGCTGCTTCGACCTGAGGTTGAAAACCCCTCGACAAGTAGAAGACGAGGTTGTCTTTCGAAAGGTTGGTGACCTGCTTCGGGGTCAACTCGAGATCGTGGGGACCGCCGCCAGCCGGTGTCAGATTCGTCACCTTGACGCAGTCACCCCCGACTTGTTGGGCTGCTTCGGCAAGTGGATAAAACGCTGCTGCCACTCGGAGCGGCTTCTTCCCGGAGCCATCTGCGGTCGATTCGCCGCTGTTCGAGTTCGTGCAGGAAGCAGCGAGAAGCAGTGTGACCAGAGCGGTTGCGGCGATGAGCGGCTTGCCGAATCTCGGGAGTCGGGTGGGTTCGGGGAGCATGGTTTCCTCTCGTCACAGGAATGAGAATGAGAATCATTCTCATTCCTGTGATCGGGAATTGCAACTCCGTTCTTCGGTTCCCGTTCTCCCCGAACCCACGGGGCGCCTCGAATCAACCGGGACGCAACTGACAGACCTGTTCGATGACCGCATCGGGTGCTCGGATCGTCGGAGTCAGATTCATTCGCGAGACCGGGTCGATGCGGGCTGTACGGCCGGCTGTGACGACAACACTCACGATGCCATCAAGTTCAAGGCGCAAGGTGAAATTGACCCGCCCGTTGCAGTCGAGTAGCTCGACGGTGACCAGAAAGTGTGAACCGCCCCCGGGTTTCACGCAGGGCCGGCGGGTCGCATTCCTGGAAACGCGCGAACGCGATCCACCACCCATTGTCGGTCACTCGCTGACCTGCGGCGACGGGACTGTCGGGCATCCCGGTCGTCGGGTGGTTGCTCAGTCCGCCTTCGGACGCCGCCGGTGCCTCGTCATCGCGTACTCGTGGACGGCCTGTCGAGTACTCCGCCAGGTCTCATCGGATCCCTTCACCGCCCAGAGCCGCTGACGCTGTGCGGCCTGCAACAACGCCGCAGCAGTGAACTCCTCGTTCGCCAATGCAGCGAGCCTTACGAGTTGCTCGTCCCCGGCGACGGCGGGGACGATGAACCGGTTGAGGTTCTCGATCATCGCTCCGGCGATCACCTCTCCGAGTGGACCGTGGTCGCCAGCGTCGGACTTCTGCAACGCGGACAAGTAGGAGTCACGTTGCCTCTTGAAGATGATCACCGGCGGATGACCCAGTCGCACGAGGACGAGGTTCATGAGCAGCCGACCCGTTCGTCCGTTTCCGTCGAGGAATGGGTGAATATGTTCAAAGTGATTGTGAAGTCGCGCGATCTCCTCGGGAAGGGGATCCCGCGGCGCTGAGCCGGTGCGCACCTGACGACCGAACGCGACGACCTGCTCCACCCACTCGTCGATGTCCGCTGGGACATCGGCCCAAGCCGGCGACGCCATTCCTCCACCGAACGGGTGGATGTCGTGTTCGCGGAAGTTGCCCGGGCTCTCGCGATCTGTCGCTTCCGGATGCGGTTCCACTCCCCAGACCGGCGTCATCGCCATCATGTGGACGCGACGGACCTCGTTCCGACTGACGAGCTCGCCGTCGCTCCATCCATCGGGTTCGAGTGCCTGCCCGTAGACCCAACTGGCAGCCTCGGCGTATCCCCGAACCTCCATGTACTCCTTGAGTGGCTTGGCGCCGACCGCCCTCCCTTCGTCGAGCAGTTGCGCGACCTCACGGAGAACGAGCGTGTTGCCCTCGAGTGCGGTGGAGTGATGTGTCTCGAGATGCCAGATGTCCGCCCAGATCGCGTCGGACTGCTTGGGTGCGGGGAGCCCGCCGAGTCTCGCCAGCTCGTCGATGGCCGCATCGAGACGGCGATAGACGGTCTCTCGACTCGGTCGACCTCGCGACATGTTCGATGCCTTCCTGTCCTCGCCGCTCGCCCACCCACCGACATTTGATAGGCCGTTGCTGTTGCCGGCCGAACCTATCAACTCCGAAGTTGATAGGCAATGGGCTGAATGAATTGAACATATCAACTTCCGTCCATCGCCCTGCTGGTCTGGGCGCATCGGGATGCTGCGCGAAGCACCGACGCGTCGGGCCGGGGTCGGTTCAGGTTCGGCGGCGGAAGGGTGACCCACCACCTGGCGACACCCGCTCACCGCCCGACGATCGGGCACACTGGCCCGGTGCGCGTCGTGACGTGGAACCTCCAGGGGAGGATCGGTGACTGGGAGCGACGTCACGAGGCGATCGAGACTGTCCTCGCCGAGGCGAGCGCCGACGTCGTCATGCTCCAGGAGTCATGGGTGGAACCCGACGGTGCGACCCAGGCGCACCGGCTGGCTGATCGTCTCGGGCTGCACGCCACGACCGCCGCTGCTCTGGCCGGGTTCGATCGCTACCCGCAGGCTCCTTACTGGGTCGTCAACGCCATCCTGACGCGCTGGCCATCGACCATCGTGCGAGCCGTGCCGCTGGTCGACGAGCACGGCACCCCCACCTGGCGTCACGTCCTCATCGTGGACGTGGAGCGTCCCGATGCCGAAGGCGGCGCCTTCCTCGCCGTCGGCACCCATCTCGAACACGGACTCGATCGTTCCCCCACCCGTTCGGCACAGATGGAGCACCTGGTGCGCGAGGTCTCCTCGGCCATCGGCCCGGCCGACTCGTGGCGTGAACGACTTCCGGCCGTCGTGGCCGGCGACTTCACCGCCGTGCCATGGTCCGACGAGATCCGTCGGGC
This sequence comes from Actinomycetota bacterium, assembly GCA_046093905.1. Lineage (GTDB taxonomy): Bacteria > Actinomycetota > Acidimicrobiia > Acidimicrobiales > Ilumatobacteraceae > Casp-actino8. The sequence continues at coordinate 541 of JBJTGN010000443.1, read as the reverse complement.
CACCGGCGCGGCCACCACCTATGTGCCCGGGTTCGGACTGGTCGACGCGTGGGAGGCCTGCGGCAACACCGATCGCGGCGACACGTGGTCGTCACGCAACCCCCTCGTCCCTCGGCGAGCGATCAGTCCCAATCGGCGACTCGACTACATCACCACCACGTTCCCTCGACGCCGCAGCCACGGATCGTTCCGTTCGTGCGAACTGCTCGGCATCGAGCCGGTCAATGGGGTCCAGCCCTCGGATCACTACGCCGTCGTCGCCGAAATCGAGCTCTGAACGAAACGCTCGCAATGGTCGGCGATGGCGTTGATGTCTCGCCGTCCTCTGCCTCACTGATCCGACGCCGCCGGCTGCACCGTCACTGGCACGCCGGAGGTCAGCGGCATCGTCGTCACCTCGTCGATGTCGATGGTGAGGCTGGTGAGTGCACCGGGGGTTTCATCGATCCGCCCGTGTCCGACGGTGAGCACGCCCGATCGGAGAGTGTGATCGAAGCGCACGCTCGACGTCAGCGTTCCGTTCGCCGACGTGATCTCGACC
>JBJTGN010000442.1:0-6534 GCA_046093905.1 Actinomycetota bacterium | reverse complement strand
CGAACAGGCGATCATCGGCCTCGGCGTCGGCGCGTCCGTGACGGGACTGCGACCGATCGTCGATCTGATGTTCATGGATTTCATGTGCGTCGCCCTCGATCAAATCGTGAATCAGGCGGCCAAGTTGAAGTACATGTTCGGTGGAGAGGTCTCGCTCCCGATGACCATCACCACAGCTGGGGGCGGGGGCTTGTCAGCAGCGGCTCAACACAGCCAGTCCCTCGAGGCCCTCCTGTGTCACATCCCTGGACTGAAAGTCGTGTTCCCTTCGAACCCCTACGACATGAAGGGTCTGATGATCTCGTGCATCCGCGAGAACAATCCGACGGTGATGATCAAACACAAGCGACTGCTCGGCATGTCCGCCCCGGTGCCGGAAGAGGCATATGCGATTCCGCTGGGAGTTGCCAATGTCCTTCGCCCGGGTACGGATGTCACGATCGTGGCCTCCGCCCGCATGGCGAACGAAGCCTTGACGGCGGCCGAAACACTTGCTCGGGAAGGCATCGACTGCGAGGTCATCGACCCACGGACCCTCCAACCTCTCGACATCGACACCGTCGTCGAATCGGTGAAGAAGACCAACCGCGCGGTGGTCGTCCACGAGGCCGTGCAATTCGGAGGTCTTGGCGCAGAAATCGCCGCCCAGATCCAAGAAAGTGCCTTTGACTACCACGACGCGCCGGTCGCCCGCATCGGCGCGCCATTCTCACCGGTGCCGTTCAGCCCCGCTTTGGAGAAGCACTACATTCCCGATGCCGTCCGGATCGCCAACGACGTTCGAACGATCCTCCAACGGCGAATCCTCGGCACATGACTTCGCCATCCCCCACGATCGCCATCCTGGTCAACCCGCGCGCCGGCAAGGACATCCGCCGTCTCGTCTCGGAGTCGACGCCGACATCGGACTCCTCGAAGGTCGGAATCGTCCGGCGCGCCCTCGCGGCGGCCCTCGAAACCGGTGTCGACAAGATTCTGCTGATGCCCGACCGCAATGGTCTCGGCCGTCGCGCGGCAGAGGGCTTCGGAGCGCGCGTCGAGTTCATCGACATTCCATCGAATGGAACCCGCTCGGACACCGTCGACTCTGCGCGAGCCGCTCGGGACATGGGAGCAGCAGTCGTGATCTCGCTCGGCGGCGACGGAACGTGTCGCGATGTTGCGTCCGGTTGGCCGGATGCACCGCTCATCGCCATCTCCACGGGCACGAACAATGTGTATCCGTCGACCATCGACGGAACGAGCGCTGGAGCGGCTGCCGCACTCTTGGCAACTGAACAGGTCGCTATCGCGGACGTCGCAAAACGGTCAAAGTGCATCTCGGTGCGCATCCAAGACGACGGTAGGACCGTTGACGACATTGCGCTCGTCGATCTCGCCATCGTGCAGGGCGACTTCGTCGGATCCCGCGCGATCAATGATGCCAACTCGATCTCGATGATCATTGCCGCCATCTCGACGCCGATGAGTACAGGTCTGTCGAGCGTCGCTGGACGCATCCACCCGGTGGGCCGCTGGGAACCTGGCGGCGTTGTCGTCGATCTGGGCGACGGGATGTCGCACCTGAGAGTCCCTCTCGCTCCGGGAACCTTCTCGACCCTGAACTTTCGCTCCGCCCGTCTCCTCGACGACGGCGAAGGCGTCACTGTGCGCGGCCGATGCATCTTGGCCTTCGACGGAGAACGAGACAGAGTCGTGTCGGCCTCCGGAACTGTCTCGGTTCAGATCGTGTTCGCGGGACCTCGCCTGATCGACGTAGCCGCAACACTCGAATATGCTGCTCGCTGCGGAGCCTTCGTCGTGACCAAGGAAGATGCTCGAAGCCGAGCAATCCCGTCAGCCAACTCTCGAACCGCTTGCGCGGAGAAAGTCTCGTCCTGCGATGTCCACTGAATTCGTCATGCCCAAACTCGGTCTCACCATGGAAGAGGGGAAGATCATCGAGTGGCTGGTCGACGACGGTGCCCACGTCGAGGCAGGCACGCCAGTTCTGCGCATCGAAACCGACAAGGTCGAGAGTGATGTCGAATCCCCGGCGTCTGGTCGCCTGAAGCGGACCGCCCTCGCCGGGGACACCTTCAAATGCGGCGAGGTCATCGGGCGACTTCTGGGTGATGGGGAGACAGATGCGGTTGTCCCGGCGACTTTGTCGACCACGTCTCGAGTCGCAGTCTCCCCGAATGCTTATCGAGTAGCGGCCGCTCTCGGCGTCGATCCGACCCGTATCGCCGGATCAGGACCTGCGGGGCGAGTGGTGTCGGAAGATGTCGAGGAATACGCGCGTCGTCAACCGACTGCAGGTACGGCTGCGCCGGTTGGGGGTTCGACGGCGCAACCTGCTCCATCCCCGTCTCCCATGGCCCCGTCTCCCATGGCCCCGTCTCCCATAGCTTCTGCCCAGCGATCTCCAGGCCGAATGCCGGTGCTGTTGGATGGTGCGATTGCCACCATGGCCGCACGGCAACTCGCCGACCTCCTTGGTATTGACTTGGCTGCTGTCCCTGCCTCGTCTGACGATGGTCGAATCTCGCGCGAGGACGTTGCAGCCCACGTGCGATCCAGACTCGCGGCGGGTTCGACGACGCCGCCTGCGCGGCAGTTCTCGTCACGTCCGGCACCCGACTCAGCGACGGTCCGGCCGATGACGGGCATGCGCTCGACGATTGCCCGACGCATGCACGAGGCATTGATCGAGATGGCCCAACTGACGCTGACGATGGAAGCCGAGTGCGACAATCTCCTCGCCCACCGAGCACAGTGCTCGGGAAGAGTCGTACCGGGAATCACCGACTACGTCCTGGCCGCCACCGCACGCGCTCTGCGGACCCACCCCGTGGTCAACTCGCAGATGACCCAGGACGGCATCGCAGTCCTGCCCGACATTCACATTGGTCTGGCGGTTGCGGTCGAGGGCGGCCTTCTCGTCCCGGTGATCCGAAACACCGATCGACGCGGTCTATTGGAGATTGCCGAAGAGTCGCAGAAGCTCGCACGCTCTGCTCGCGAGGGCAAGCTCACGATGAACGAACTCGACGGAGGCACCATGTCGGTGACAGCTCTTGGCATGTTCGGGGTGGACGCCTTCACGCCGGTGATCAATCCGCCCAATTCCGCAATCCTTGGAGTGGGGCGAATTCGGCCCATCCTCAGCCCCCAGGTGTTGTCGGCGAAGGACGCGCTGCGTAAGTCGAACAGCAAGAAGTCAGCCAAGAAGTCGACGCGTGCTCAGGATGCAGGATCCGTATCACTCGTCCAGGCGATGACGCTCAGCCTCACCTGGGATCACCGTGTCTTCGACGGCGTTCCAGCAGCCGAATTCTGCAGGAGCATCGTGGAGAATTTGCAAGATCCCGAGTCCCTCGAACGTCCGCTGCCTTGAGCGGACGCATCATCACGGATTGATCAGGCGGCCCGCTTCCACTCCTCGACGAAAGAGATCGTTCAGTTCACTATCCGGAGTGGACAGCAGCGCGTCCAACCAACCGTGCACGTACTGAGCTCCGCCCTCGTTGCGCCCGAAGTAGAACCTGTCCTTGGCCCCGGTGCGCACGGTGCGCTGGATCTTGAGTCCCGTCGCGTAGTCCTCGTCACGAACCACGTGTTCGAGAAATTCGATCTGCTTCGCGATCGCTTCGATGTACTCGTCTGTGCGCGGTGCTGTCGAGATGAAGTCCAGATGGGTGACTGATTCCTCAGGTGTGTCTCCGGGAAACAGTCGAGCGATCTGGTATAGCTTGTGACCCAGCACGTCGAAACCGGCGATCGAAGCATGCGGAAAGATACTCCACACACCACTGACGAGACTCGAGAGCGGCCATTCGTTCTCGGGAAGCGTTGTGAGTTTCTCCCAGTTCGCACGTGGTCCCGTGACACGCTGATGGGGCCCGACCCGATGGAACAATGCATCGGCGGGGAAGTTCGGTCCGAACGTGTTCTTGTGCAGAATCGGCAAATGGTAGAAGTCCACATAGCCGTCGAAACACACTTTCCAATTGGGTCCAGTCAGACGTCGAGACGCGAAATGGTTCATCTGTGCCAATCCGCAGGCCTCCAACAATTCGTCGTATCCGGACATGAAGACGTCGAAGTCGATGGAGGTGTCGCGCTGCAATGTCACCCAAATCAGCCCCGCCCGTTCAACGAGAGGAAGGCGTGTCAGGCCGAGACAGTCGACATCAACCTCGCCGAAATCCTCTGCCTTGAAAATTCCGACCAATGACCCATTTTGGTCATATGTCCAATTGTGATACGGGCATGCGAATCGTCGCGCGACACCCGTACCTTCGTCGACGAGCATTGCACCACGGTGGCTACACATGTTGACGAAGGCTCTCGCCTGACCATCGGAGGAACGAGAAATGAGCACTGGCATACCCGCAACTTCGATCGCTTTGAACGAGTGGTCATCACGAAGTTCCGCTGAAACGGCTACGAGAAGGGGCAACCGACGAAATACTCCGTCGATCTCGGCCCGCCACCGATCAGCATCGAAGTAGTTCGAGACCGGGATCGACGACACCGATTCTGTCAGGTGAACCGACCCGGCCCGGCTGTGTTCGATAGTCGAGCGAATCTGAGCGACAAGTCGTTCTCTGCTCATCGGACTCCCTGATCCTTCCTCGGCGGACTCAACGGCCCGACTTTCGAAATCTAGAGCATTCGCCTTCCAACGTCAGGATCGACGACAGTCAATCGTTCTGCAGTAGGTGGATCAGGCTGCTGGTGTCCCAGCGCCGTCCGCCTCGCGAAATGACATGAGCGTAGAACTGGTCGACAAGGGCCGTCACGGGGAGGCGCGCTCCATTACGTTCGGCCTCAGCGAGGCAGATCCCAAGGTCCTTCCGCATCCATTCGACGGCGAAACCGAACTCGAATTCACCGCGGCCCATCGTGAGCGCACGATTGTCCATCTGCCAACTGGCTGCAGCTCCTTTTCCGATGACCTCGACAACCTTCTCCACATCGAGCCCTGCTCGCTGAGCAAAGTTGATTCCTTCGGAAAGACCTTGCGCAACGCCCGCTATGCAGATCTGATTGACCATCTTGGTCAACTGTCCGGATCCTGCTGGGCCTAGGCATTCACAAGCTCGCGAGTATGGCGCAAGTGCATTCTTTGCGCGTTCGAAAACACCCTCGTCGTCACTGCCACACATCACGGTCAGCGTTCCGTTCACAGCTCCAGCTTGACCACCCGACACCGGTGCGTCGACGAAACCAACTCTCTGCTTGGCACATGCGTCGGACAACTCCCGGGCAAGGTCTGCAGAAGCAGTGGTGTGATCGACGAGAATCGAACCTGGCTTCATCGATGAGAGTGCTCCGTTTTCGCCGAATATCACGGAACGAACGTCGTCGTCGTTGCCCACACACACCATGACGAATTCGGCATCCTCGCTCGCCTCACGAGGAGTTGGGGCGGCAAGTCCCCCATTCTGAGCCACCCATGCCAGCGCCTTGGACGCCGTTCGGTTGTAAACCGTGACCTGGGACCCACTCCGGGCGAGATGTCCCGCCATCGGACCGCCCATCACGCCGAGACCGAGAAATGCAATCCGTGGACCAGTCCCGACTAGGTTCTTCGAACCAGAGTTCGACTTGCAAATATCCGACATGTCTCCGAGTCTGGCAGGCTCGAGACAGCCACTGCGATCAATTCGCCGGCACTATCCCCGACAGCAGTCACCATGACCAAGAATCTGCACATCGACCATCTCGTGTACGCGGTCCCAGACCTGGCCGAAGCGGTCATCGATATCGAAGCTCGCTTCGGCGTCGCCCCCAGTCCCGGGGGTGCCCACGTCGGACTCGGAACGTTCAATGCTCTGCTCGGACTGGGTGGTCGCACTTATCTCGAAATCATCGGCCCCGACCCAGCTCAGCCGGACCCCTCGCAGCCCCGCCCATACGGCATCGACGACATCGACGAGCCCCGACTCGTGTCATGGTGTGCAGCCCCGCAACGACCTCTCCCGGAGATGGTCGCCATTGCGCAGGAATCCGGTTACGACCCCGGGCACGTCGAAACAATGACGCGGCGTCGCCCCGACGGGGTCGTTCTCGAATGGAATCTGACACTCACCTCTCTCGAGAACCAAGAAGGTGGAGTGCTGCCATTCTTCATCGACTGGGGACGCACGACCCATCCGAGCGAATCGATTCCCGTGGGAGGAACGCTCGTGACGCTCGACTTGTTCCATCCCCAGCCACGTTCCATCGACATCGTGTTGTCTGCCATCTCAGATGAGGCGCTCCTCGGAGATGAACCGTCGCGAATCACCCTCCACTACGCGGATCGAGCCGCTCTCACCGCAGAGATCCTCACTGCGAACGGCGCAATTGTTCTGAGTTGAGGCGCACGCACTCGAAACGAAAGAAAACGACAACTATCACTCGGGGGTCACATACGCAGCAGTGATTCCGCCGTCGATGATCAAGGACTGACCCGTCATCCAACTGCTCTCGTCACTTGCGAGGAACAGTGCACCGTGTGCAATCTCTTCCGGGTTTCCGAACCGCCCCATGGGGATGTGCACA
>JBJTGN010000441.1:0-1222 GCA_046093905.1 Actinomycetota bacterium | reverse complement strand
CGGGCCGATGCCCCGGAAACCCTGGACGGTGACCGACGCGAGATAGGCGCCGACGGGGTCCGACGGCGTTTCGGTTGGGATCGGACGGGCGGTCGTATCGGCCCTGCTGGCGGCGCCACCCAGCGCGTCGGCGAGATCTTCAGGACTTTCGAGGGCGCCGAGAACAACCAGCCGCGCCTGCTCGCTCAACGTGCCGTCCCGGTCGGCGCGCGCGAGAACGGTCTCCTTAAGCCGATCGTCGGCCATGGTCAGAGACACCTTTCTTACACCTGGGAGTTTGCCGCTTTCAGCAAATAAAGATAGGTGCTGCGCGCGCCTAGTCCTGCTTGCCGTTCTCGCTCAGCCGCTTGCGTAGCGCGGCCATACCTAGTTTGGCTGCCGAGTTGGCGATCTTGGCCGAAGCGCGCGCCGTGGACTTGGCTAGTTCCCGGGCTTGTTGTGCAAGTTCCGCGCCGGACGGCGTCCCGGCGAGATTCGTCGATGCCTCAGGGCGTGTGCGGTGTCGGTCTTCGACGCCTGAATCCGCCATCTCCCAATCGGAATCGGCCGTCCTCTCGGGACTACGTGACTCGGCGAGGACATCGGCGGCAAGTCGCGAGTGGCTCGCCATGTAGTAGACCAGGTTCTCTACGAGTACCCACCGGGCGAGGAGGTTCGGAACGAACGCACAGAATGCCAGAGTGTCGTTCGACGACGGGTCCGGAGCCCATGCGCCGAGTAAGAGCGTGCCTGTCTGTCCCGCCGATTCCAACAGGTTCAGCCTATTGGCGTCGAGTGCAATCCGGTCCGGATCAGCTTCATATGGAAGTCTCATGAGGCACAACAAGCCGTTGCCGGCCTCAGGATGTGGTGTTTCAGTGGATAGATCAAGGAATGAGGTCTGCAGTGGTTCACCCTGCCGCAAGTACATGGCTGGCGTGTAGCCGCTGAACGGTAACTCGCAGGCGAGTCCACCAGGCTCCACTGAACCAAAGAATCGCAGCTGCTGCAGGAAAGCCTCAGCCCGCTGGAAGTGGGAATCGACAAATGCCGAGGGCTTAGCACCCTCTGGGACGATGACCCGCTCAGGCAGGTTCAGAAGGTCATCCATCTCAGGGCGGTGCCCTCCCGATGGGAGATCGGAGGCCGCCGCGACGCCTCTAGTGGCATCAGCCAGGGCAAGCGCGCGCGAGTGCGCCGAGCTGTTCTGCAGCACAGCTGCGGTGGCAAGCACCTTGCTGAG